>DASYKU010000027.1 GCA_035995165.1 Mycobacteriales bacterium | reverse complement strand
GATCACCGGCGAGCACGGGGTCGGCCTGCTCAAGCGCGGCGGCATGCGCCTGGAACTCTCGCCGGAGGTGCTGGCCATGCAGCAGGCGGTGAAGCAGACCCTGGACCCGCTGAACCTGTTCAACCCCGGCAAGGTCGTCGGAATCCCCTGATCGTCGGCGGCCTGTTCCGTATCGGCAAGACTGGTATGTCGTGCCGTCGTCGAACGAGATCAGGTACCGCATCGTCCCAAGACCCCTTGCCGCACCGCCTGTCCGGACGAGTGGAATTCCCATCGTCAGGCAAGGACGGAGCATGTCACCATCGTCGCTGTCGCTCCGCTGGGGTCGGCGCACACGGGAGATGGGACGAGGCGCGGTGGAGGAATCAGGCGTCCAGCGAGCGGTGGCCGCGGCCGTGTCCACGGCCACCGCGCTCGACCTGAGGGTCGATGACGCGGTTGTCCTTCACAACTCGAATCGGATCGCCGTACGCCTGGTGCCCTGTGACGTTCTTGCGCGGGTCGCGCACGTCGCGCAACAGGAAGGGGCCGAGTTCGAAGTCGAGGTCGCTCAGCGACTCGCCGAGACCGACAGCCCGGTGGCCGAGCTGGAGCCTCGGGTCGAGCCCCGCGTGTACGCACGTGATGGCTTCGCGGTCACGCTGTGGAAGTACTACGAGCCGCTGCCAGCACCCGAGCTCGCGCCCGCTGAGTACGCGCGGGCGCTCGTGCGGCTGCATGCCGGCATGCGGCAGATCGACGTTCCCACGCCGCACTTCACCGATCGGGTCGCGCAGGCGCAGTCGCTGGTCGGCAACCGCGCGCGCACCCCGGAGCTCGGTGCGGCGGAGCGCGGACTGCTGCGCGACACGCTGACGGGCCTGAGCCGCGCGATCGGCGACCGCGGCGCCGATGAGCAGCTGCTGCACGGTGAGCCGCATCCGGGCAACGTGCTCACGACGAGGAAAGGGCGGCTGTTCATCGACCTGGAGACCTGCTGTCGCGGACCGGTCGAGTTCGACCTCGCCCATGCGCCGGAACAGGTCAGCGAGCACTATCCAGCGGCTGATCCGGACCTGCTCCGCCGGTGCCGGATCCTGACGCTCGCGATAGCCACGACGTGGCGCTGGGATCGAGACGACCAACTCCCCAACGGGCGCCAACTGCGCATCCAGTGGCTCGACCAGATCCAAGCAGCCCTCGGCCACAACGGCCCCGACATCCGGCGCTGATCACAGCCGAAGTCACGAGCTGCCCGCCACCGCGATGGCCGCCTGGACGCCATCGTCAGCCAAGGCGGGCGTGGATCCACAGCGTGCCACTACGCGACCCGGACGGTGCCCCCCGTCAGCTGGATGACGACTGTCCACGGCGGGTCCGGAGGGCGCGCAGTTGGGCCTCTATGGCGGAGGCGTGCGGGGAGCCCAGGCGCCGGTACTCCTCGGCGGCCCGGCGGAGGTAGTCCCGGGCCTGGCTGGTGCGTCCCTCCACCCGCGCCACCTGCCCCAGGCCGGCGTACGCCCGGGCCAGTTCGGGCATGTCCCGGGCGTCGGCGGCGGGGAGCAGAACCTGCTGGTGGGCCCGGGCGGCAGCGGCGAGGTCGTGCACGGTCAGCGCCCACTCGCCGCGCGCGTTCCACACCAGGTTGCGCAGGTGCGGGGTACCCGACTCCGCGCTGATCAGGGCCGCGGCGTCGAGGTACGCCTTCGCCGCCTCGACGTCCCCGCGCGCCCCGGCCACGTCCGCGAGCTTCGTGAGCACGACCGCCTCGCCCTCGAGGTTGCAGGCGCGCCGGGCGGCGTCCAGCGCTGCCCGCAGATGGGCGTGGGCGGCGGTCAGGTCGCCGCGCTCCCGTTCCAGGCTGCCGAGGTTGTTGTGGGCGGCACTCTCCACATCGGTGTCGGACGTGGCGACGGCCTCGTGCAGCGCCTCGTCCAGGACGGTGGAGGCGCGGTCGAGGTCGCCGATCTTGCGGTAGAGCATGCCCAGATTGTTGAGCAGGCTGGCCCGGCTGGCGGAGTCCGGAACCTGGTCGGTGAGCTCCAGGGTGCGGTGCAGCCAGGCGATCGCCGGGCCGTACTCGGCGAGGGCGGCGTGCATGGAGGCGAGCAGCCCGGTCGCCTCCGCCTCCTCCGCCGGCTCGCCGAGCTCGTGCGCCTCCCGCGCGGCCTCGTCGAACCGGTGCCGGGCGTCGTCGCCGCGCCCGGCGCGGGTGTCGAGCACACCCAGGTGCCGCAGCGCCCGGCACCGGGCGAGCCGGTCGCCCGCCGACTCCGCCGACACCAGCGCGATGCTGTGCAGGTCCCGCGCCTCGGCGTCGCGCATGTCCTTGTAGAGGTGGCGCCACCAGGCGTCGGACAGTCGCCGGACGGCGGCGTGCGCACCCCGGTCCTGGGCCTGCCGGGCGACCGCGGCGACGGACCCGCGGTGGTCGCGCAGCCAGCCCTGCACGTCCGGCGCGACCAGGCCGGTCAGCGCGTCCGGTACGGCGACGCGGTCCCGTTCGGCGAGGTCGGTCGCCATCCCCAGCCGGCGGGACGCCTCCAGCGCCGCGGCGAGGAACAGCGTCTCCACCCGGTCGCAGGCAGCTGCCCGCTCCGCGTCGAGGAGTCCGGCCGCGTCGGGGAGTCCGGCCGCGTCGGGGAGTCCGGCCGCGCGCTCCCGGGCGTACTCGCGGACGAGCTCGTGCATCCCGTACCGGCCGGGGCCGCGGTACTGGACCATGTTCACGTCGGCGAGCCGCTCGAAGACGTCGCGGGTGCGCGGGAGTTCCCAGCCGCACGCCGCGGCGGCCACGGTCACGTCCGGGTCGGCCACCGGAAGAAGCCCCAGCATGCACAGCAGCCGGTCCGCGTCCGGATCGAGGACCCGGGCCGACCACGACAGCAGCTCCCGTACGCCGGCGCGGGGGTCGTCGGCCGCGGTCAGCAGGTCGAGGGCGGGCCGGTGCCGCAGCGGCCGGGCCAGATGTACGGCGACCAGGCGCAGCGCCAGCGGCATCCCCCGCGCACAGCCGCAGCGCCAGCCGCCGGTCCGCGGAGTCGACCTCCGCCGTCCCGGTGAGCTCGTCGATCGGCGCGCCGGCGTTCCTCGCAGCCGCAGCCGCAGCCGCAGCCGCCGTCGCCGTCGCCGTCGCCGTACGCCGTCGGGTCGTCGCCGCCACCGTACGAGGATCGAGCATGACGCCGACCTTCGACGACGGCGACCGGGTGTACGCGGTCCGCCGCGCGCGCTACCGCGTCGGCGACGTCGTCGTGTTCGACGTCGGATCGCAGCGGCTCGCGGCCGACCCGGGCTGGCGCATCAAGCGCGTCACCGCCGTCGCCGGCGATCCGGCGCCGGACTGGGCGGCGACCGCCGGCCGCACGGTGCCGCCCGGCTCCCTCGTCGTCGAGGGCGACAACCCGGTCAGCCAGGGCTCCCGCCAACTCGGCTACGTCCCGACGGTACGGGTGCTGGGAGCCGTCCTGCGGCTGTCGCGTGTGGACGGTGCTCCGGCCGGACCAGCGGAAGCGCCGGCTACCGCTTCGACAGGCGGAGTTGCCGCCAGCTGCCGTCGGCGTGCCAGCCGCCGTCGACGCCGAGCTCCTGACCGTTGACGAACCCGCTCGCGGTGTCGTCGGCGAGGAACGCGACGGCCTGCGCGACGTCCTCGGGCCGGGCGAAGCGGCCCATCGGGACGTGCTCGACGATGTCGTCGTCGGTGTAGGCGCCGGCGCCCTGGTCGGCGACATCCATCTCGGTCTTGATCCAGCCCGGGCACACGGCGTTGACCCGGACGCCGCGGCCGCCCCATTCGACGGCGAGGGTCCGGGTGAGCCCGACCAGCCCGTGCTTGGAGGCGTTGTAGGCGGCCCGGTCGGCGATCCCGCGCAGGCCGGCGATCGAGGCGATGTTGACGATCGACCCGGTACGCCGGTCGAGCATGCCGCGGCCGAAGGCCTGGCAGAGCAGGAACGGCCCGGTCAGGTTGACCTCGAGCACCCGCCGCCACTGCTCGGCCGAGGTCGCCTCGGCCGGGGCGATGAGGCTGATCCCGGCGTTGTTCACCAGCACGTCGGCCGGGCCGAGGCGGTCGGTGACCCGGTCGGCGGCCGCCCGTACGCCGGCCTCGTCGGCCACGTCGACCTCGACCGAGAGAACGGGGACGCCCCGCACCGACTCCTCGGTCTCGGCCGGGGCGGCGATGTCGAGCAGGGCCAGCGCGTACCCCTGGCCGGCGAGGTGCTGCGCGACCACCCGGCCGAGGCCCTGCCGGGCGCCGGTCACGACCGCCACCCGGCCACGTCCTGATTCCATCGCCGTATCTCATCAGCCTCCCGGTGGGTCGGGTCAGCCGGTCTGGGTGGTGAGGGCGCGGCCGAGGATGCGGGCGGCGTCGGGGAAGCGGTCGGGGTTCGGGCCGCAGTAGTTGAGCCGGACGTACGGCCCGACCGGTTCGGCCGGGAACCATTCGGTCCCGGGCGCGATGAGCACGCCGTCGGCCTCGCAGTCGCGGGTGAGCCGGTCGACGTCGACGCCGTCGGGCAGCCGCGCCCACAGGTGCAGGCCGCCCGGTGGGACGTGCTCGAGGTGGGCCTGCGGGACGTGCTCGGCCAGGCTCCGGACGAGCAGGTCGCGCCGGGTCCGCAGGTGGTGCCGGAGGGTGCGCCGGTACGTGCGCCAGCCGGGCCGGGTGACGACGTCGAGGGCCGCGGCCTGGAGCACGCCGCTGACGTAGAGGGAGTCGGCCCCGTGGTCGGCGAGGATGCGGTCGCGGGCCGGCCCGCGCGCGACGACGGCGGCGACGCGCAGGGCCGGCGACACGCTCTTGGTCAGCGACCGCAGGTAGACGACGTGCCCGGCCTCGTCGCGGGCGGCGACGGGGCGGGCGGTGGAGTCGATGCCGAAGTCGTGGGCCCAGTCGTCCTCGACGAGGAAGGCGTCGTGGTCGCGGACGGTGCCGAGGATCCGCTCCGCCTGCGCCGGCGACCACTGGGCGCCGGTGGGGTTGGCGTAGGTGGGCTGGGCGTAGAAGGCGCGCGCCCCGGTCCGGGCGAACGCGTGCGCGAGGTCGTCCGGGTCCGGTCCGCCGGTTCCGCTGGGCACCGGGACGACCTGGACCCCGGCCTGGGCCGCGGCGAGGATGGCGCCCCAGTACGTCGGGGACTCCAGCAGCAGCGGCCGCCCGGCACCGACCAGGGCGCGGAAGATCGAGCTCAGGCCGCTCTGGCTGCCGGGCAGGACGATGACGTCCCGCGCCGCGGGCGGGTGGTCGCCGGCGAGCTCGTGCGCGAACCAGGCCCGCAGCTCGGGCAGCCCCGCGGCGGCGGACCGGGTTCCCACCGCGTCGGTCCGCGCGGCCCGGGCCAGTGCGGCCCGGACGAGCCCTTCCGGGAGGAGCTCGCGGTCCGGGTAACCCGAGTGCAGGCCGATCGTGTCGGGTGCGCCGTCGCGCAGCGGCGCCGACAGGGTCGGCAGCCGAGCCGGCGGCGAGCTCAGCGCGCCGGTCTGCCAGCTGTAGTCGACCGGGCCGGCGGTGCGGACGGCGCGAACGAACGTCCCCACCCCCGGCCGGCTCTCGATCAGGCCGGCCGACCCGAGTTCGCGCATGGCCTTCTGCACCGTGATCGGGCTGGCCCGGTACTCGGCCATGAGGGCGCGGTTCGACGGCACCCGGGCACCCGGCGCCGCCTGCGCGATCCAGGCGCGGAGGCCGGCGACGATGCGGCCGGTGCTATCGTCAGACATGTCAGGTGACAGTAGCGTTATCCACCGGACCGAGCCACTGCTATCGCCGTCCCGGGAGGGCCTGCAGTGGGGGTTGCTCGGGACGGCGGCGTTCTCGTTCACCGTCCCGCTGACCCGCGTCGCCGTCGGCGGCCTCTCGCCGCTGTTCATCGGCTCCGGTCGCGCGGTCGTCGCCGCCGTGCTGGCCGCCCTGGCGCTCGGGTTGACCGGTCAGCGCCGGCCGGCCGGCGCCCAGTGGGGACGGCTGGCCGTCATCGCCGGCGGTGTCGTCGCCGGGTTCCCGCTGCTGACCTCGTACGCGCTGAGCACCACCCCGGCCTCGCACGGCGCCGTCGTGATCGCGCTGCTGCCGGCCGCGACCGCGGCCATGGCCGTCCTGCGCGGCAGGGAACATCCGCCGCGGTCGTTCTGGGTGATGGCGGTGGTCGGCGCCGCCGTCGCCCTCGGGTTCGCGTCGTTGCAGGGTGGCGGGTTCGGGCGGCTGCACTGGGCCGACCTGCTGCTGTTCGGCGCGGTCGCCGCCGCGGCGGTCGGTTACGCCGAAGGAGGGCTGCTCTCCCGCGAGCTCGGCTCCTGGCAGACGGTGTCGTGGGCGCTGGTGCTCGCCGCACCGGTCATGATCACGCTGAGCGTCGTCTCGGCGATCCGGCAGCCGCCGGCCGCGACGCCGCCGGAGTGGGCGGCGTTCGCGTACCTGGCCGTGGTGAGCATGTTCCTGGGCTTCTTCGCCTGGTACCGCGGGCTGGCCATCGGGCCGATGGCCCAGGTCAGCCAGGTCCAGCTGATCCAGCCCGTGCTCAGCATCCTGTGGGCCGCGCTCCTCCTGCACGAGCGCGTCACCTGGCCCACCGTCCTCGGCGGCCTCGCCGTGATCCTCTGCGCCGCCACCGCCGTCCGCATCCGCCTCGACCGCGGTGCGGGCGGGTCGGGGCGCGACCGGGATCCGCGTGCTCGTGGGTGATGCTCGCGACTCCCACGCTGCGGCAGACTCTGGGCATGGCCACGTCGGGAGGACCTCGCGAGGTCGGGATCTCCGTCCGCGAGGCCGAGGTCCTGACCGCGCTGGGCGAGCACCTGACGAACGCCGAGATCGGCGCCCGGCTGTTCATCTCCGTCCGTACGGTCGAGAGCCACGTGTCCTCCTTGCTGCGCAAGCTCGAGGTGGCCGACCGGCGCGCGCTGGCCGCTGCCGCCGGAGCAGGAACCGGTCCGAGGACCGCCGCCGCCGTCCTGCCGTCGCCGCTGACCCCGTTCGTCGGGCGCGCGGCCGAGCGGGTGGCGCTGTCCGCGGCGCTGGGTGAGCACCGGCTGGTGACCGCAGTCGGGCCCGGCGGGGTCGGCAAGACCCGGCTCGCGCTCAGCGTCGCCGCGGATCTCGGCGACCGGTTCGCCGACGGGGTCTGGTATGTCGACCTCGTCCCGGTGACCGATCGGGCGATGATCGCTCCGGCACTCGCCGACGCGCTCGGTCTCGGCGAGCACGCGGGCAGCTCCCCGGCGGACGACGTCGCGAGCTGGCTGGCCGGCCGGGAGGCGCTGCTGGTGCTGGACAACTGCGAGCACCTGCTGGACGGCGTGGTCGTGCTGCTGGAGCGGCTGCTGGCCGCCGCGCCCCGGCTCGTCGTGCTCGCCACCAGCCGGGCCCGGCTGCTGGTCCCGTTCGAGCGGGTCTTCGCGGTGCCCGGGCTGTCGGTGGACGCGGCCGGCGGCGACGCGGTCGAGCTGTTCGCCGCCCGGGCCGCGGCCGGCGGCAGCCCGGTGCGGCCGGAGGACACCCGTCGCGTCGCCGCCATCTGCCGGGACCTGGACGGGATGGCGCTGGCGATCGAGCTGGCCGCCGCCCGGTGTCCGTCGCTCGGGCTGGACGGGCTGGAGAGCGGGCTGGCCGACCGGTTGCGGCTGCTGACCGGCGGGCGGCGCATCGACGACCGGCACCGGTCGCTGCGCTCGACGCTGGACTGGAGCCATGCCCTGCTGGCCGAGGCCGATCGGGCCGTGCTGCGCCGGGTCTCGGTGTTCGCGGACCCGTTCACGTCGACCGCGGCGGCGGCGGTGCTGGCCGACCTGCCGCCCGCCGGCCATCTCCCCACCGTCCTGGCCGGGCTCGCCGACCAGAGCCTGCTGGTCGCCACCGTCGGCGCCGGCGGCACCCGCTACCGGGCGCTGGAGACCATCCGCCAGTACGGCACGGATCGGCTCGACGAGGCCGGCGAGGCCGACGACGCCCGGTTCCGCCACCTGCGCTGGTGCCTGGACCGCAGCGGCGCCCTCGACCGGAGCGCGACGCTGGACCGGGCGACCTCGGCGGCCTGGCGGACCGCCTTCGACGACGTCGCCGGCGAGCTGCGGGCCGCGCTGGCCTGGGCGGCGGGGGAGCCGCGGCACCGCGCGGAGGCGTACGAGCTGGCGATCGGGCTGGCCGAGCTGACCTTCCTGCGCGGCCTGCCCGGCGAGTCGCAGCGCCGGTACGAGCAGGCGGCCGGGCTCGCCCCCGACGACCGGTCCGCGGCCGACGCCTGGCGCGGGGCCGCCGGCGCGGCCGAGTCGCGGCACGTCGGGATCGAGGCGCTGGCGCTGCGGCAACGTGCGGCCGACGCGGCGGTACGGGCCGGCGATCGCGCCGCGGCGGCCGGCGACCTGGCCCGCAACGCCGAGCTGATGAACCGCGGCCCCGGGCTGATGGCGACCCAGCCGCCGGCCGGGGCCGCGACCGCGCTGATCAAGCAGGGCTGGGCGCTGGCCGGCGGGGACCCGGTCGCGGAGGCGCGGCTGCTCGTCGCCGAGGCGTTCGACGCCGACGAGTCCGACCCGGACGCCCTGGAGATCATCGAGAGCGCGCTCACCCAGGTCCGCCGCGTCGGCGACCCCCTGATCGAGAGTGCGGCGCTCGACCAGCTGACCGCGGCCCAGCTGTCCCGCAGCGAGATCCGGGCCGCGGCGGCCAGCGCGCTGCGGCGTACGCAGCTGCTGGCGACGGTGCCGGTGACGGCCACGACCGCGCTCGAGCTCTTCGACGCGTTGCTCATGGCGTCGGACTGCGCGGTCGCCGCCGGCGACCTCCCGGTCGCCCGCAGCCTGGCCGAACGGCTGCGGGACCTGCCGTTCCACCGCGAGGAGGGCCACCTGGCCGTCGCCCGGCTGCTGGTCGTCACCGTGCTGGCCGGTGACTGGCCGGAGGCGGCCGGCCTGGCCGAGCGCTTCCGGGAGGGCTGGGAGCGGGCCGGCCGGCCCCGCGCGGGCAACCTGAGCCGGGCCGCGTACGCGGCGGCGACGATGCACGGGCTGCGCGGCGACGACGACGCCCGGGCCGACTGGCTGGCGGTCGTCGACGCGCTGCTCTCGCCCGGGCGCTCGCTGCCGGAGATGCACTTCGGCGAGATGTTCGACGCGATGCTGCTGCTGCACCGGGGCCGGCCCGAGCAGGCGTTCGAGCTGATGGTCACGCCGCCGGAGCAGTTCACGCACTGGTACGACGGCATGTGGCGGCAGTGGTACGCGGCACTGTGGGCCGAGGCCGCCGTGCTCAGCGGGGCCGCGGACGCGGCCGACCGGGTCCGGCGGGCGCGGGTGGCGACGGCCGGCAACCCGGTCGCCGCCCCCCTGGTCGACCGGGCGGCCGCGCTGCTGTCCACAAAGGACGGTGACCGGGCCGGGCTGACCGCCGCGGCCACCGCCCTGCAGGCCGCCGGCTGCCGCTACCAGTGGGCCCGGACGCTCGTCCGGCTCGGTGGCGCGGATCGGCAGCGGGGCGAGGCCGCACTGGCGGCGATGGGGGCCACGGCTACGGCCTGGCCTCCAGGATGAGGTTGAACGGGGTCTCGGTCGCCCGCCGTACGTGTGTGAAGCCGGCCTCCCGCAGCACGGCGGTCAGCCGCCGTTGCCCGGCCTGGGCGCCGAGTCCGAGCCCGACCTCCTGCGCCAGCGAGCCGGGCGTGCAGATGACGGTGGACAGGCCGTAGTACGCGCGGCCCACCGGGTTCGCGTTCTCCTCCAGGGTGTCCCCGGCGTACGGCTCGACCAGCAGCAGTGTGCCGTCGGGGGCCATCGCCTGCCGGATGCGGCGGGCGGCGCCGACCGGGTCACCCATGTCGTGCAGCGCGTCGAACAGGCAGACCAGGTCGTAGCCCTGGCCGGGAAGATCCTTCGCGGCGGCGACGTCGAACCTCGCCCGCTGCGCCACGCCCGCCTCCGCCGCGGCCGTCCGGGCGGCGTCGATCGACTCCTGGTGGACGTCGAAGCCCGCGAACGTCGACCGCTCGAAGGCCTGGGCCAGGATGATCGTGGAGGCGCCGAGCCCGCAGCCGACGTCGGCCACGCTCGCGCCCGCCCGCAGCTTCTCCACCACCCCGTCGAGGGCCGGCAGCCACTCCGGGACGAGGTGGGCGGCGTACCCGGGCCGGAACAGCCGCAGCACACCGGAGAACAGGCGGTGGTCGTGGTCGCGCCAGCTCACCCCGGCCCCGGTGCGGAACGCCTCCGCGAACACCTCGTGGTCGGAGTAGCAGGAGGCGATGGCCTCGAAGGCGCCGCCGAGGAAGACCGGGCTCTCCTCGTTCGCGACCACCATCGCCTGCTCGGCCGGCAGCTCGTACGTGTCCTCGGCCGGGTCGTGCACGACGTAGCCGCCGGCGGTCTGGTTGCCGAGCCACTCGCGGACGTACCGCTCGGTGGTGCCGGTGCGGGCCGCCAGGTCGGCGGAGGTGATCGGACCGGCGCCGGCCATCGCCTTGTACAGGCCGAGCCGGTCGCCGAGGTGCAGCAGCAGCCCGGAGATGGCGGCGCCCATGTCGACGACCGCCTGTCCGACGAACGCCTCCAGCTTCGCGTGGTCGATCGCCGGGATCTCGGTGGTGGTCACTCGTGTCTCCGCTCGTCGCTGCCGGTCCCCGTCGAACCGGCCCGGCCGAGCCTGCTGCGCGGCACCGGTCCCGGGCATCCGTGCCCAGCACGGAACCCCCACCTCCGTACCACCCACGGACCGCCCGATGCGGCCCACGCCGAACGGCCCACCGCGTCGTGCGGTGGGCCGTCCGGGACCGAGGTCAGGCGACGAGGACGGGCTCCCGGGACGCGGCGGCGACCGGCTTGAAGCCCTTCACGACCAGATAGATGCCGAGGGACAGCTCCCAGGCCGCGACCGGGAGGGCGAGCAGGCTGCCGACGGAGGAGAACTGGCCGACGTGCCCGAACAGCGTCCCGACGACGGAGGCCATCAGCAGGGGACCGCCGACGAGGCCCATCATCGGGATGATCCGCGGCACGAGCCGGGAGCGGTACATCAGCGAGCCCAGCAGCAGTGCGCTGAACGCCGGCATGAGGCCGGGGCCGAGCAGCAGCGTCCAGTCGCGGACGGCGACGAGCGAACGGCCGGTGGCCACCATCGTGTCCGGGTCCGCCCCGGCCCCGTTCTGCTTGAGCGTCACGATGCCGAGCAGGCTGACGACGCCGATCATGACGACCGCGGCCTCGATCGTCCGGGAGGTGACGAAGCCGAGCGCGGCGCTCTCGCCGTACTTCTTCATCACCGGGAACAGGGCGACCGCCGTGCCGATGCCGGCGAAGGCGTTGACCACGTCGAGCAGGCAGCCCCAGAGCACCCGGGTGTCGCTGCCGGCGCCGAGGATGTAGCCGGGGTCGTCGAGCACCGGCGTGAGGAGGTAGAGCGCGGCCGGGATCGAGCTGACGAAGGTGACGAGGTAGAGGGTGCCCGCCACGAAGGCGGTCGTCCGGGCGTGGTCAGTGCGCATGGTGATCTCCAGGGATGAGGGTGACCGACAGCAGCGGGACACCGATGTCGCGGACGGTCCGCAGCAGCCCGTGCAGCGCGGCCTGGTCGGCGACCGGCCCGTCGATACGGTGGTGCCGTCGGCGCGCCGGGTGAGGGTCATGCCGTCGAGGCGGGCGGCCCAGCGGGGGGCGAGGTGTCCCGCCACGCGGATCTCGTACCGGGCCGTGTCGCTCATGGGGCGGACGGTAGGAACGGATGTGGTGAGCGCACATCACCACGTGTGGTGATGTGCGGTCTGGTGCTCCGGCTGTCGCCCTCGTCGAGGGACAGCCAGGCCACCGGGCGACCGCTCACCCGCTCGGCCGGCAGCGTCGTCCGGCCGAAGCCGGCGGGTGCGGAGACCAGCGTCAGCCGCGACTCCGAACCCCGGCGGAGGTGCGTACCGAGGCGGGGCGGGCGACCAGACCGTGGCGGAGCGGGGGACGTAGAACGTCGTCTCGACCAGGGGGCTCGTCGTCGCGGCCCCCTCGTGCGCGCGGAGCGTTTCCGGGAGCCGGTGAAGTAGCCTCCGGCGAGTTCCCGACTCGGAGGGTCCGGCTGCCATGACGACGCACATCCTCGCGACCGACGAGGTCGATCTCGCCTACGACCTGCACGGACCGGCGGACGGGCGGCCGCTGTTGTTCATGGTCGGCCAGCCGATGGCGGCCGACGGGTTCAGCACGCTGGCCGGGCTCTTCCCGGACCGCACCGTGGTCACGTACGACCCCCGCGGGCTCGGGCGCAGCACCCGCAAGGACGGCCGGACCGACCACGACCCCGCGGTCCAGGCCGAGGACGTGCACGCGCTGATCGAGGCGCTGGACGCCGGCCCGGTCGAGATGTTCGCCAGCAGCGGCGGCGCGGTGACGGCGCTGGCGCTGGTGGCGGCGCACCCCGGCGACGTGACCACGCTGGTCGCGCACGAGCCGCCGCTGATCCCGGTGCTGCCGGACGCCGAGGCCGCGGCGCGGGCCCGGGCCGGCGTCCGCGACGTCTACGAGGCCAACGGGTCGCACGCCGGGATGGCCGCGTTCATCGTGATGTCCTCCTGGCCGGGGGAGTACACCGACGACTACTTCGCGCAGCCCGCGCCGGATCCGGCCGCCTTCGGGATGCCGTCGGACGATGACGGCTCCCGGGGCGACCCGCTGCTGTCGGACCGGTCGTGGGCGGTCAGCAGCTACCGGCCCGACTTCGACGCGCTCGCGGCGGCGCCGACGCGGGTCGTGATCGCGGTCGCCGAGGAGTCCGGGGACGCTTTCACCGGCCGTGCGACGGTGGCGACGGCGGAGCGGCTCGGGCAGACGGCGACGGTCTTCCCGAGCCACCACGGCGGCTTCGTGGGCGGCGGGTCCGGCTACGCCGGCAAGCCGGAGGAGTTCGCCCGGACCCTCCGCGCGGTCCTCGACGCCTAGTCGGTCGTGGCGGCGACCGCGGCGAGGATGGCGTCGATGGTGGTCTGGGGGTGGGACACCATCGAGACGTGCGAGCCGGCCACCTCGGTGATCGTGGCGCCCGCGCGCTCGGCCATCCGGCGCTGCAGGGCCGGCGGGATGACGCGGTCCTCGGTGCCGACGACTGCCCAGCTCGGCAGCGTCTTCCAGGCCGCGACCTTCGACGGGGTCGTGTTGGCACTCAGTGCGGGCGGCCGCTGCCCGGCCGCGATCAGCCAGCGGTCGGCCGCCGGCAGGTCCTGGGCGAAGGAGTTGTGCACCGTGTCGGGCTTGAGGAAGGCCTCGGCGTCGCCCTCGGCCGCCCCGGGGAAGCCCGCGATGTCGAAGACCGCCGTCGGGTCGGGGATGTCGAACGCGGACCCGGACCCGCCCAGCAGCTGGAAGACGGTCTCGCCCTCCTCCGGGATGAACGCGTCGACGTAGACGAGCGCCGTCACGTCGCCGCCGCCGGTGCCGGCGTTGGTGATGACGAACCCGCCGTACGAGTGGCCGACGAGCACGACCGGCCCGCTCGTCCGCTGGGCCAGGAACGAGGCGACGTACGCGGCGTCGCTCTCCACCCCGTGCAGCAGGTTCGTCGGCGCGAGGACGGTGAAGCCCCGGCCCTGCAGGTCGGACGCCACTGCGTTCCAGCTCGAGGCGTCGGCCCAGGCCCCGTGCACGAGAACGATCGTGGGCTGCGTCATGAGTCCTCCTGAAGGGGTGGATCAACGCGCCGAGCGTACGTGGGAGCGATCCCAACCGAGGAGGGCAGACCTGAACGCGGCGACGTCGACGGCCGCACGATCGCCGTCGCCGCCGGGATCCGGATCAGCGCAGCGGGACACCGGCGCGATGGTCCTGGGAGAGTCCGTGGAGGGAGCACGGGTGCCCGGGATCGCGCGGGCACAACACCCACAGCTCCGCCGCCGTCGCCCGGTACAGCCGGTACGGCGCCGCCCCGCTGACGTCCTCCCGGCTCACCCCGCTCGCGCCCCGGCCGTCGTCGCGCGGGTAGGCCGCCAGCCCGCGGTCGAGCTCGGCCCCGGACAGCTCCGTCGCCTCGCCCAGCGCGTACACGGCCCGCCCGTGGTACGGCGCCACGGTCGAGTCGAAGACGACCAGGCTCACCTGCGGCCGCGCGGCGAGCTGCCGGGAGTGCACGGCGTCGGTGGCCGAGACCCAGTAGAACTCGGTGATCCCGGCCGGGGCGAAGTAGACCGGCGCGGTCCACGGCCGCCCGTCCGCGTCGGCCGTACCCAGCGTCAGGTAGAGCGTCGCCGCCAGCAGGGACCGCGCATGAGCCGCAAGATCGGTCATGCCGGGATTCTCCCGGGTCCGCGCCGGGTCAGGCGCCCGCCTCGTTGAGCCGGGTCCATTCGGTCCGGGCCCGGACGGACCAGGAGGCGTGCCGGCGCCGGAACAGCGTCGCCGCGACCGTGCCGCTCCACTGCGCGGGCAGCAGCGCGTCCGGCAGCGACGGGTCCAGGGAGGGGAACCGGCGCCAGGCGTGCACCAGCTCGACCAGCCGGACGAGCGGGTCGGCCGCACCGGCCGCGGCGAAGTCGTCCAGGAACTGCCGGTAGCCGTCCTCGACCGCGCTCAGGTCCCAGGCCTGGGCGACCATCGCGGCGAGGTCGCCGTGGCCGGTGTGCTCGGCGACGAACACGTGCGCACCCTCCAGCACGCCGGCCTCGCCGAGCACCTTCTCCACCTCGCCGACCCGGTCGACCCGGGTGCTGACCCAGACGCCCGGCGCCGGGCTGCCGAGCCCGGCCCAGGTCAGCCGGGTCTTGAGCAGGTGCCGCAGCGGGCGGTCGGTCTCCGGGGCCCGGGCCAGCACCAGCAGCCAGCGGCCGTCCCAGTCGGCCAGCCCGGGGGTGAAGCCGTAGATGCGCTCGGTGCCCTCGGTGAGCAGCCGCTCGGCGGCCGGGGTGAGCCGCCAGCTGGTGCGCCGGCCGACGCGCTCGGAGGTGAGCCAGCCGGCGCCGGCGGTGCGCATGAGCGCCTGCCGGGTGGCCTTCTGCTCGACCCCGAGCCGGCCCAGCGCGTCGATGACCGCCGAGGTCCAGGCCGAGCCGCCGGACGGCAGGACGAACTCGCCCAGCAGCGTCAGCAGCAGGCCGCGGGCGCTCTCGGCCCCGGCCGCGTCCCGTCGCGACAGGATCGGGGCGGTCGACATGCTCCCAACGTACTACGAGCCCTTGACGATCTGGCGTTCACCTGTAGAACATGGTGGGGTCAGGACCCCGGGCAGGAGGACCACCTCATGACGACCGTGGCGACCGATCCCAGCACCGACGCTGCGCCGGGCGCCGGGCTCGTCGAGTTCCGGACGGAGCCGGCGGCCTACAGGCACTGGCGGCTGTCCTTCGACGGCCCGGTGGCGACGCTGACGATGGACGTGGACGAGGCCGGCGGCCTGGTCCCGGGCTACGAGCTCAAGCTCAACTCGTACGACCTGGGCGTCGACATCGAGCTCTACGACGCGGTCCAGCGGCTGCGCTTCGAGCACCCCGGGGTCCGGACCGTCGTGGTCACCAGCGCCAAGGACAAGATCTTCTGCGCCGGCGCCAACATCCGGATGCTGGCCGCCTCCTCGCACCCGTGGAAGGTGAACTTCTGCAAGTTCACCAACGAGACCCGCAACGGCATGGAGGACGCCACCGTCCACTCCGGACAGACGTACTTGGCCGCGCTGAACGGGACCGCCTCCGGCGGCGGCTACGAGCTGGCGCTGGCCTGCGACCACATCATGCTGATCGACGACCGGTCCTCGGCGGTGTCGCTGCCGGAGCTGCCGCTGCTCGGCGTGCTGCCCGGCACCGGCGGGCTGACCCGGGTGGTCGACAAGCGGCACGTCCGCCGCGACCTGGCCGACTGGTTCTCCACCCGGTCCGAGGGGCTCGGCGGCAAGAAGGCGGTGCAGTGGCGGCTGGTGGACGAGGCCGTGCCGCGGGCGAAGTGGGACGAGACCGTCGCGGCCCGGGCGGCCGAGCTGGCCGAGCGCTCCGACCGTCCACAGGGGACGGGGATCGAGCTGACCCCGCTGGCGAAGTCCCGCACGGACACCACGATCGAGTACGACCACGTCCGCGCCACCCTCGACCGGGACCGCTCGCTGGTCGAGATCACCGTCGCCGGGCCGGTCGAGGACCCGCCGGCGAGCCCGGCCGAGCAGGGCGCCGCCTTCTGGACGCTGGCGATGACCCGCGAGCTGGACGACCTGATCCTGGACCTGCGGACGAACGAGCTCGAGCTCGGCACCTGGGTGCTTCGCACCAGCGGCGACGCGAGCCGCGTGCTGGCGTACGACCAGCTGCTGGCGGACAACTCCGGGCCGTGGCCGGCCAACGAGATCACCCAGTACCTGAAGCGGACGCTGAAGCGGCTGGACGTGACCAGCCGCAGCCTGATCGCGCTGGCCGAGCCGGGCAGCTGCTTCGCCGGGTCGCTGCTGGAGCTGGCGCTGGCCGCGGACCGCTCGTTCCAGCTGTTCGGCGTGTTCGAGGACGTCGACCCGGACGCCGCGCCGGCCGCGATCACGGTCGGGCCGATGAACCTCGGCCCGCTGCCGATGGGCAACGGCCTGACCCGGCTGCAGACCCGGTTCCTCGGCGACGAGGCCGCGCTGGAGGCGGTGTCGAAGCGGGTCGGTGAGCCACTGGCCGCCGACGACGCGGCCGGGCTCGGGCTGGTCACCTTCGCCCCGGACGACATCGACTGGGACGAGGAGGTGCGGATAGCGCTGGAGGAGCGGACGGGCTTCAGCCCGGACGCGCTCACCGGCCTGGAGGCGAACTACCGCTTCGCCGGCCCGGAGACGCTGGAGACGAAGATCTTCGGCCGGCTCACGGCCTGGCAGAACTGGATCTTCAACCGACCCAACGCATCCGGCCCCGACGGGGCCCTCCGCAAGTTCGGCACCGGCCAGCGCGCCGACTTCGACCGGAAGCGAGTCTGAGCATGAGCGGTCCCGCCGACTACACCGAGAAGATCCCGAACAACGTCGACCTGCGCGACGACCGGCGGCTGCAGCGGGCGCTGGAGTCCTGGCAGCCGAACTTCCTGAACTGGTGGGAGTCGATGGGCCCGACGCTGCCCACCGAGGACGTCTACCTCCGTACGGCGATGCACGTCGGGCGCGACGGCTGGGCCCACTTCGGGCACGTGCCGATGCGGGACTACCGCTGGGGCATCTTCCTGGCCGAGCGGGACCGGGACCGGCAGGTCGGCTTCGGCCAGCACAAGGGCGACCCGGCCTGGCAGAAGGTGCCGGGGGAGTACCGCTCCGAGCTGCAGCGGCTGATCGTCATCCAGGGCGACACCGAGCCGGCGTCGGTCGAGCAGCAGCGCAACCTCGGCGCCACCGCCCCCTCCCTGTACGACCTGCGCAACCTCTTCCAGGTCAATGTGGAGGAGGGCCGGCACCTGTGGGCGATGGTCTACCTGCTGCACGCGTACTTCGGCCGGGAGGGCCGCGAGGAGGCCGAGGAGCTGCTGCACCGCAACTCCGGCAGCGAGGACGCGCCCCGCATCCTCGGCGCCTTCAACGAGGAGACGCCGGACTGGCTGTCGTTCTTCATGTTCACCTACTTCACCGACCGGGACGGCAAATATCAGCTCGGGACGCTGAAGGAGTCGGCCTTCGACCCGCTGTCGCGGACCTGTGAGTTCATGCTCAAGGAGGAGGCCCACCACATGATGGTCGGCACCACCGGGGTGGACCGGATCGTGGAGCGCACGGCCCAGGTGATGGTCGAGCAGGACACCGAGGACGTCGGCGGGGCCGGGGTGATCCCGCTGGACGTGATCCAGAAGTACCTGAACTTCCACTACTCGGTCTCGCTCGACCTCTTCGGCGGCGACACCTCGACCAACGTGGCGAACTACTACACCGCCGGGCTCAAGGGCCGCTGGATGGAGGACCGCCGCAAGGACGACCACAAGCTGGGCGACGACGCGATGACCGTCGACGCCCTGGTCGAGGGTGCTATCGGGCAGACCGAGGTGTCCGCGCTGGTCGGCCTCAACACCGACCTGCGGCGCGAGTACATCGCGGACTGCCAGGGCGGGGTCAAGCGGTGGAACCGGATCCTGGAGCAGGCCGGGCTGAAGCAGCGGCTGGCGCTGCCGGACGTCGCGTTCAACCGCAAGGTCGGCGCGTTCGCCGGGATCGAGGCGACCCCGGACGGCCGGATCCTGTCGGCCGACGAGTGGGCCCGCGAGCAGGGCCGCTTCCTGCCGACCGAGGTCGACAAGACGCACGTCCGCTCGCTCATGCACCCGGTGTACGAGCGCGGCCGGATCGCCTCCTGGATCGCGCCGCCGCGCAACGGGATCAACGGCCAGCCGTTCGACTACGACTACGTCCACCTGGTGTGATGAGGCATGTTCAACGCCAGCGAGTATCTCCTCGACCGGCGGATCGCCGCCGGTGACGGTGCCCGGCTCGCGCTGACCGGCGTCGCCGGCGACGTGACGTACGGGGAGCTGCACGAGCGCGTCCGCCGGACCGCGGCCGGGCTGCGGGCGATCGGCCTGCAGCCGGAGCAGCGGGTGCTGATGTTCATGGCCGACTCGCCGGAGTTCTTCGTGGTCTACCTGGCCGCGATGCGGATGGGCGCGGTGCCGGTGCCGGTCTCGACCATGTCGCATGTGGACGGTCTGGTCGAGCTGCTGCGGGACTCGCGGGCGCGGTTGCTGGCGACCTCGGCCGAGTTCGCCGAGCTGGCCGGGGCCGCGGCCGCGCAGGCGCCCGAGCTGGTCGGCATCCTCGCCGCCGCGCCGGTCCCGTCCGAGCTGCCCGTGCACCGGCTGGATTCGCTCTCCGGCGACGACGACTCGATCTACCCGACGGGCCCGGACTCGCCGGCGTTCTGGCTCTACACGTCCGGCACCACCGGCATGCCGAAGGCGGCCATGCACCGGCACGGCTCGATCCAGGTCGTCTGCGAGACGTACGGGTCGCAGGTCCTCGGGATCACCCGCGAGGACCGCTGCCTGTCCGCGGCCAAGGCCTTCTTCGCCTACGGCCTCGGCAACACCGTGCTGTTCCCGCTCTCGGTCGGCGCCGCCGCGGTGCTGGAGCCGGCGCCGTCCCGGCCCGACGTCATCACCGACCGGACCCAGAAGTACGGCGCGACGCTGTTCTTCGCCGGGCCGACGTTCTTCGCCAACATGCTGCGGGCCGAGCTGCCGGCGGATGGGCTGACCGGCGTCCGGACCGCGGTGAGCGCGGGCGAGGCGCTGCCGGCCGCGCTGCAGGAGCGCTGGAGCGCGTACTTCGGGGTCGACATCCTCGACGGCATCGGCATGACCGAGATGCTGCACATCTTCCTGTCCAACCGGCCCGGGCGGATCCGGCCGGGCACGACCGGCGAGGCCGTGCCGGGGTACGAGCTGCGGATCCTCGACCAGGACGGCCGGCCGGTCGAGACCGGGGTGCCGGGGACGCTGTTCGTCCGCGGCGACTCCACCGCCACCGGCTACTGGTCCCGGTACGGCGCCTCCCGCCAGGTCTTCCAGGGCGAGTGGCTGCGCACCGGGGACACGTACGTCCAGGACGCGGCGGGCTTCTACAGCTGCCTCGGCCGGACCGGGGACATGCTCAAGGCCAGCGGGATCTGGGTCTCGCCGGCCGAGGTCGAGACCCGGCTGCTGGCGCACGCGGCCGTGGGGCAGGCGATCGTGGTCGCCGCCCCGGACGTCGACGGGCTGGAGAAGCCGGTGGCGTACGTGGTCCTGCGGCCGGGGTCGGCGGCGACCGAGGCCGAGCTGGTCGCGTTCTGCCGGGAGGGACTGCCGTCGTTCAAGCGGCCGCGCAGGGTCGTGTTCGTCGACGCGTACCCGACCACGGCGACCGGCAAGATCCGCCGGGTCGACCTGCGGGCGATGGCCGCGACCGTGCTCGTCGAGCCGCTGCCGAAGGCCGAGGCCGCCGGCGCCGCGGACGTGTCCGGAGGGAGCTGATGCTCGACGGCCGGGCCCTGGTCGACGTGCACGTGCACGCGGCCCGGCTGCCGACGCTCACGCCGGCCTGGCGGACCTGGGCCCAGGACTTCGGCGACGGCGGCGTGCTCGGCGCCGTCTACGACGAGGCCGGGACGGTCGACCCGGCCCGGTTCGACGCGTACCTGGCCGCCGAGGGGGTCGACGTCGCCCTGCTGTTCTCCGAGTACAGCCCCAAGGTGACCGGGATCCAGCCGGTGGAGGACCTACTGCCGCTGACGTCGTACTCGCAGCGCACCCGGCTGGTCGCGAACGTCAACCCGCACCTGCACTTCCCGATCGAGGCGGAGCTGCGGCGGCAGCTCGACCTCGGCGCGGTCGCGCTGAAGATCCACCCGGTGCACGGGGGTTTCCCGGCCGACGACCGTGCCATGTACCCGGCGTACGCGGTGTGCCAGCAGGCCGGCATCCCGCTGGTCGTGCACTGCGGCACGTCGACCTTCCCGGGCTCGATGAACGCGTACGCGGACCCGATCCTGCTCGACGACGTGCTGCGGGACTTCCGGTCCCTGGACGTGGTGCTGGCCCACGGCGGCCGGGGCTGGTGGTACGACGCAGCCGCGTTCCTGGCCCTGTCGTACGAGCGGGTCTGGATCGAGCTGTCCGGACTGCCGCCGTCCCGGCTGCGCGACTACTACGCGCGCCACCACTGGGGCCGGCTGTCCCGCCGCATGATCTTCGGTACGGACTGGCCCGGCGTACCGGGTATCGCGAACAACGCCCGCGCGGTGGCGGAACTGTGCCCGGACGAGGAGACCGCGGGGCTCGTCCTGGCCGGCAACGCCGCCCGCGTCTACAACCTCACGCTGCCGGCCTGACCGGGTCCGCGCCGCTAGGGTCCTGGCGTCGGGACCGGCGGAAGGACGTTCATGGCGACGTGGTTCATCACGGGGTGCTCGACCGGCTTCGGCCGGGCGCTGGCGGACGCGGTGCTGGCCCGCGGCGACAACGCGGTCGTGACCGCGCGCGACGTCGCGGCGGTGGCCGAGTTCGGGTCGTCCCACCCGGACACGGCGCTGCCGCTCGCCCTCGACGTCACCGTGCCGGACCAGGTCGCCGACGCCGTCCGGCGGGCCGGGCGCCGCTTCGGCGGCGTGGACGTGCTCGTCAACAACGCCGGCTACGGCTACCGCGCGGCCGTCGAGGAGGGCGACGAGGACGACGTGCAGCGGCTGTTCGCGACGAACCTGTTCGGCCCGATCACGCTGACGAAGGCGGTCCTGCCGGGCATGCGCGCGCGGCGGCGCGGCACGATCGTCAACATCTCCTCGATCGGCGCCCGGATCTCGCCGGCCGGATCGGGCTACTACGCCGCGACCAAGGCCGCGCTGGAGGCCCTGTCCGCCTCGCTGCGCCAGGAGGTCGCCCCGCTCGGGATCGCGGTGATGGTGGTCGAGCCGGGGCAGTTCCGGACCGACTTCGCCGGGCGGTCGCTGGTGGGATCGAGCATCACGATCGACGACTACGACGGGACGGCCGGTCCGCGGCGCAAGCAGAACGACCGTGTGCACGGCACCCAGCCGGGCGACCCCGTCCGCGGCGCGGAGGCGATCCTCACGGCTGTCGACGCCGACGACCCGCCGTTCATGCTCGTACTCGGCCCGGACGCGCTGGCCGGCTTCCGCGGCGCCCTCGACCGCCTCCGCACCGACGTGGACACCTGGGAGCCCCTCACCCTCAGCACCGAATACCCCGCCTGACCCGCCCCGGCCGGTGTGGTGCGGCCGGCGGAGCAGACCGGGCCGGACGGGTGAGCGGTGGATGATCGCCCCTCCGATCGGGGCGGGCACCCTCAGATCCGCCGTGCCCGGTCGTCGAGATCGTGCTGCCCCGGCTCTGGGCCTCAGAGCAGGCCGCGGCGGGACTTCGTCCGGACCCGGACGTCGGCCTGGGGCTGGCTGCGGCCGCCGCGGGCCGCCCGGGCCCGGGCCGCCGCGACCGCCGCGGTCAGCCCGGCGGCGCTGAAGCTGCCGGTGTACCGCTGCCCGTTGATGAAGAACGTCGGCGTCCCCGACACCCCGCTCTCGTCGGCGGTCTCGACGTCCTGGGCGACCCGGGCCGCGTACACGTGCCGCATGATCTCGTCGTGGAACCGGGCCTCGTCCAGGCTCTGCTCGCGGGCGTACCGCATCAGGTCGATGCCGGCGAGCTTCTCCTGGTGGGTGAGCAGCACGTCGTGCATCGGCCAGAACACGCCCTGCGCGGCCGCGGCCTCGGCCGCCTCCGCCGCCAGCTGCGCCTGCGGGTGCACGTCGATCAGTGGCAGGTGCCGCCAGACGTACCGGACGTCGTGGTCGGTCTCGAACTCGGCCCGGATCGCGGTCTCGGCCTGCCCGCAGTACGGGCACTGGAAGTCGCCGTACTCGACCACGGTGACGGTCGCGTCGCCCGGCCCGCGGATGTGGTCGCGGTCCTCGTCGACCGGGTCGACCAGGTCCAGCAGCTGCTCGGCGTCGCCGAGCAGGGCCCGCTCCCGGCGGCCGGCCGGCAGCAGTGCGGTGGACCGGAACACCACCCAGGTCAGCCCCGTGGCCAGCACGGCCGCGCTCAGCACGCCCAGCTTGGCTTGGGCCAGCGCGGTGCCCTCCAGGGCCAGGTTGGCGATGAGGAAGGACACGGTGAAGCCGACCCCGCCGATGGTGCCGCTGCCGGCGACCGCGGCCCAGCCCACGGTCGGGCGCAGCCGGCCCTTCGACAGCCGGGTGACCAGCCAGGAGGAGCCGAGGATCGCGATCGGCTTGCCGGCGACGTACCCGAGGATGACGCCCCAGGTCACCGGCGACCGGTACGCGTCGGCCAGGAACCCGCCGTCCAGGGCGATGCCGGCGTTGGCCAGCCCGAACAGCGGCACGATCGCGTAGCTCGTCCAGGGGTGGTAGACCCGCTGCAGCCGGGCGTTCGGCGAGAGCGTCGAGGTGAGCCGGACGGCCGCGGTCCGGGCCAGCTCCGGCGTCGGCTGCTCCCGGAACAGCCGGAACAGGCCCGAGGCCTCCTCCAGGCTCTGCCGCGCGGGCGAGTACGCCGGGGCGGTCAGCCCGATCGCCAGCCCCGCCACCACCGGGTCGACCCCGCTGGTCAGCAGCGCCGACCACATCGCGATCCCGGCCAGCAGGTACGCCGGGGCCCAGTCGACGCCGATCGCCAGCATCCCGATCATCAGGCCCAGCAGCAGGACCGCCAGCAGGATCGGCATGATCTCGACCGACCCGCTGTACGCGACCCCGATCACCACCAGCGAGGCCAGGTCGTCGACCACGAACAGGGTGAGCAGGAAGACCCGGGTCCGGTCCGGCACCCGCTTGCCGAGCAGGGCCAGCCCGCCCAGCGCGAGCGCGGTGTCGGTGGACATCGCCACGCCCCAGCCGTGGGCGCTGCCGTGCCCGGCGTTGATCGCGAGGTAGATCAGCACCGGGACGGCCATCGCGAACAGGCCGCCGACGAACGGCAGCACCAGCCGGCGCCGGTCCCGCAGGTCGCCGAGGTCGATCTCGCGCCGGGCCTCCAGCCCGACCACGAGGAAGAAGAACGTCATCAGGCCGCTGTTGACCCAGGTCCGCAGGTCCCGGCTGACCCCGTGGTCGCCGACCCGCAGCGCGAACTGGGTCCGCCAGAAGCTCTCGTACGATCCGAGGTCGATGTTGGCCCAGACGAGCGCGGCCAGGATGGCCAGTACGAGCACGCCGGCGGAGCCGGACTCCGTGCTGAGGAAGGCGCGCAGGGGCGCGGCCACCTGCCGCCGCGTGTACGCGGCCGTCTGGCCGGGCTCGTCCGTCGCTGTCGTCACCACCGGAGCCAGCCTAGAGACCGGCCGGGTCATTCCCGGCCGCGCCGTGGATCGTACCAAACCGGGCAATAGTCGCCTACCGGGCATCCGTGTTATATCTTCTGGCTCGGCAGTGTCCATGATCGGCACAAACGGTCCGCAGATCGTGCAGGGGGTACGTCGATGACGACGCGGGAGTTTCCTGCGCTGGGGTTCGATCCGGCGCCGGGGGACGCGGCAGCGCTGAACTCCGCCGCCTCCGATGTGACCGGCGCGGGCAAGGTGTTCTCCAGCGCGTCCGCCAACGTCACCCGGCTGAACTCCTCGGGCTGGACCGGCGACGCGGCCGAGGCCTTCCGCGGCCAGCTCAAGGACCTGCCCCGCGACCTCGACCTGGCCGCGACCTCGCACCAGACCGCCGCCCAGGCGCTCACCGACTACCACTCCGGCCTGGCCGCCCGGCAGCGCCGCGCGAGCGAGCTGGAGTCCCGGGCGGCCGAGCTGCGCCGCCGGGAGCAGTCCGCGGTGGCCGAGGTCAACCGGCTCGCCGGGCAGACCGCGCCCTCCGGCAGCGCCCAGTACACCCAGCTGAAGAACCAGTACGACTCGGCCAGGTCCAGCGCGAACACGATCAGCTCCGACCTGCAGGACGTCATCGCCCAGGCCCGCCGGCTCCACTCCGAGCACCAGTCGGCCGCGTCCACCGCGGCCGGCACGATCAAGAACGTCGCGAACGCGCCGTACAAGGAGCCGGGCTGGCTGTCGCGGGCCTGGTCCTCGGTCAAGGGCTGGATCGCCGACCACGCCGACGTGCTGGCCAAGATCTCCAGCGTGCTCAAGGGCATCTCGGCCGTGCTGGGCGTGCTCTCGCTGGTGCCGGGGCTGCAGTTCCTGGCCCCGTTCGCGCTGATCACCGCGGGCGCCGCGCTGGCGATCGACGTCGCCATCAAGGTCGCCACCGGCAAGGGATCCTGGGCCGCGATCGGCATCGACGCCGCGTTGACGTTCCTGCCGGCGGGCAAGATCCTGTCCGGGCTCAAGGGGGTCAAGGCCGCGGTCGCCGGTGAGGAGGTCGTCGCGGCCGGGGAGAAGGCGCTGCTCGCCGGCGAGGACGCGAGCAAGCTGATCAAGGAGGGCGACGACCTCGGCAAGACCCTCGACGAGGTCTGGCCGCCGCCGAAGCTCGAGGGCGGCAACCCGCTGCCGACCAAGGACATGCAGACCGCCTTCGAGGGGGAGCACTTGCCGGGCAACTCGGTCTGGGGCACCGAGGTCAAGTACCTCGACGACGCGGGCCGGGAGTCGTACCGGGTGATCCCGAAGGACGGCAAGCTCGTCGACGTCAACGGCAACCCGTTCGACACCGCCGCCGGCGTCACGCACTGGAGCGGCGACGGGCGGGCGATCTACGTCATGGACGAGCAGGGCAACATCTACGCCTCGAACTACCAGGAGGTCGGGGCGTTCCACCACTCCAGCCTGCTCGGCGGTAAGCCGGTGTCCGCGGCGGGCGAGCTGGAGGTCAGCAACGGCCAGGTGGTCCGGCTCACCGACCAGAGCGGGCACTACCGTCCGACCCAGGCGATGACGCAGCAGATGGTCCAGCGGCTGCGCGACGCCGGCATCCCGATCAGGGATGATCAGGTCATGATGATCGCGCCCAACTGAGGTGCCGGACGGAAGGGCAGGCGTGGTGAACGAGCAGGAGTGGCGGCCGGCGGTCAACGCGGTGCTCTACCAGGCCCAGTTCGCACCGACGCTCGACGACGATCAGCTCGTCGCGCGCGGGGCGCGTGACCTGGTCGAGCGCCCGCTGCTGGGCCGGCCGCCGGAGGCCACGCTGGCCGCGCTGCGAGCGGCGCTGGCCAGCGGTGCGGCGCTGACCGGCGGCATCCCGCAGCCCCACGACGAGGCCTCGGTCCGGGCGTTCCTCGGCCGGCTGGCCGACGCGCTGGAGGCGTCCGCGCCGTGGACGCCGCCGCCGTTCCGGGTGCTGCGCTGGCAGGAGCGGCCGGACGTGCTGACCGCCCCGGCCGTGGCCCGGATCGGGTACGACTGGGGCCCGGCCGCGAACCGGCTGCGCACCAACGCCGAGCAGGCCGACGACCGGGCGGTCGTCGTGCTGGAGCTGGCCGCCACCGGCGACGTGCTGGCGGTCGTCGACGACTGGGACCTGCGGTCCGGCCTGCGGGACGGGCAGTCGATGCTGCTGTCGGCCAGCCCGCACCCGGCCGAGGTGGTCGAGGCGTTCCGTGCCGCCACCGGGTTCAGCCCCGACGAGGTCACCCCGGTCTGACGCCGGCGCCCGGACCGCGTCCGGGCCCCGCCGGCGGGTCAGTGGCCGCGGAAGGCCTCCTCGAGCCACCAGGAGCCGGTGTCGGCGGTGACCTTGGCGTCGATCACGATCGGCGCGGTCCGCGGCCCGGCCAGCCAGTCCGTCAGCGGCGCCAGGTCCGCCGGCCGCCGTACCGTCACCCCGGCGCAGCCGAAGCCGCGGGCGATCGACGCGATGTCGGCGTCCGGGAACCGTACGGTGCCGAGGTCGAAGCCGTCGGGCCCGAAGTGGTGCACCTCGGCGCCGTAGCCGCGGTCGTCGTAGACCACGATCACCAGCGGCAGGCCGATCCGGACCGCGGTCTCCAGCTCGGAGACGGCCATCAGGATGCCGCCGTCGCCGAGCGCGGCCACGGTCAGCCGGTCCGGCCGGGCCAGCGCGGCCCCGATCGCGGTGCCGAGCCCGAGCCCGATGGACTGGAACGCCTGGGTGAAGCAGAACCCGCCCTCGTCCGGTACGGACAGGTACATGCTCGGGTAGCCCATGAAGTTGCCGGAGTCGACGGCGACCAGCCGCTGCGCCGGCAGCAGGTCGTCCAGCGCGATCGTCAGCGTCCGCGGGTCGATCGTGTCCGCGCCGGAACCGTCCACGTAGGACACGTCCCGCCAGCGGCCCTCGGCCGCGATCCGGTCGGCCAGCGCGTCCGTGCGGTAGCCGGGGGAGGGGTTCAGGTCGAGCGCCGCCGCGGTCGCGCCGACGTCGCCGAGCACGGGCAGGTCGATCGTTCGGTGGGCGCCGAGCGCGTCCACGTCCAGGTCGACCTGCGCGACCGTCGCGTGTGGACCGATGAGCCGACCGTGCCGGGTCGTCCACATCGACATCGAGCAGCCCCAGGCGACCACGACGTCGGCCTCGCCGATCAGCTCGGCCGCCAGCGGGGTCGCGAAGCCGCCGGAGACGTCCAGCGCCCACGGGTGCCCGGCGAACAGTCCTTTCGCGACCGCCGAGGTGGCCAGCAGGGCGCCGCACCGCTCGGCCAGCGCGGCCAGCGCCGGGCCGGCGCCGCGAGCCCCGCGCCCGGCCAGGAACACCGGCCGGTGGGCTCCCGCGAGCAACGCCGCCAGCGCCTCGACCGACTCCGCCGCCGGCCGCGGTGCCGGCAGCGGGGTGACCGGGACCAGCCCGTCGAGCGCGTCGTCCGGCACCGTCCCGGCCTGCACGTCCAGCGGCAGGTTCAGCACCACGGTCCGGCGCTCCAGCACCGCGGTCCGGACCGCGCGGACGGTGTCGGCGACCGCGGAGCCGGGCGTGTGCACCCGCTCGGCCACCGCGCCGACCGCGGTCGCCAGCCCGCCCTGGTCGATCCGGAAGTTGGACCGGACCGCGGCGGCGCCGGTGTCGGCGGCCAGCACCACCAGCGGCGTCCGGCTCTTGGCCGCCTCGGTGATCCCGGTCGTCGCGTTGGTCAGGCCCGGTCCCTGGTGGACGGTCAGCACCCCGAGCCGGCCGCTGACCCGCGCGTACGCATCGGCCATGGTGGCCGCGCCGCCCTCGTGCCGGGCCGCCACGTAGTCGGCGCCGGCCGCGATCATGGCGTTGGTCGCGTGGAAGTTGCCGCTGCCGACCACGCCGAACACGCGGTCCGCGCCCAGCGCGACCAGGGCCCGGCCGACCGCCTGGGAGGCGAGCATCAGCGCTCGACCAGGGCCAGCACGCGGGTCGGGCTGCCCGAGCCGCCGACGATCGGCAGCGGCCCGGTCATCAGCACCGCGCCGGTCGGCGGCAGCTGCTGCAGGTTCCGCAGCTGGGTCAGGCCGTACTTGCCCGCCCCGAGCAGGTAGGTGTGGCAGGGGAACGGCGGGTCGAAGGAGTGCGCGGCCCCGGCGTCGGTGCCGACGGTCTCCACCCCGAGGCCCATGATCGGGGTCTCGGTGGCCAGCCACTTCGCGCACTCGACCGAGACGCCCGGCGTGTGCGGGCCGGTGTCGTCGGCGTTGAGGAACTCGGCCTGGGAGTGCGCCCGGATGTCCCAGCCGGTCCGGTAGAGCAGCCAGCCGCCCTCGGGCAGCGGCCCGTGCGCGTCCTCGAACGCCCGGACGTGCTCGATCTCCAGCAGGAAGTCGGGCTCGGCCCCGGACATGTCCAGCACCGCGGCCGGGGCGACCAGCCGCCCGGGCGCGAGCTCGGAGATGTCGCCGGCGTCCCTGCCGGTGATCCAGTGGATCGGGGCGTCGAGGTGGGTGCCGGTGTGCTCGCCGGTGTGGATGTCGTTCCAGTACCAGCCCGGGCCGCGCTCGTCGTACCGGCTCAGCTCCTCCAGCCGGAACGTGCTCGTGTTCGCGAACGGCTCCGGCAGCACCAGCACCGGCGTCGTCTCCACCAGCGGCGCGGTCAGGTCGATCACCTCGATCGAGCCGCTCCGCAACGCCGCCACCAGCTCGCCCAGCACCGCCATGGGTACCCCCTCGGTCCACACGTCGTCGTGATCGGGCCCAGGTTGCCGTACGGGCCGGGAGAGCACCATCACCCGCCCCTGACTTGCATGATGCAAGTCACCGGCCTAGCGTCGGTCCCGTGACGAGGACGATGCGGTACACGACGTTCGGGCGGCGGACCGGCCTGCGGGTCTCCGAGTACGTGCTGGGCGCGGCCAACTTCGGCACCGGCTGGGCCACCGGGGCCGACCGGGACACCGCCAAGGTGATCTTCGACCGGTTCGCCGAGGCCGGCGGGACCGCGATCGACACCTCGGACACGTACCAGTTCGGGGAGTCCGAGGAGCTGCTGGGCGAGTTCCTGGCCGCCGACCGGGACCACTTCGTGGTGGCCAGCAAGTTCACCCAGAGCGTGGGCCGGACCAAGGACATCTCGTCCACCGGCAACAGCCGCAAGGTGATCGTGCGCTCGCTGGAGGGGACGCTGCGGCGGCTCGGCACCGACCACCTCGACCTCTACTGGGCGCACTGGCCGGACCAGGTCACCCCGATCGAGGAGATCGTCGAGACCTTCGACGACCTGGTCCGGGCGGGCAAGATCCTGCACGGCGGGCTCTCGAACTTCCCGGCCTGGCGGGTCGCGACCGCGGCGGCGCTGTCGCGGTCGCTGGTCGGCGTGCAGTTCGAGTACAGCCTGGCCGAGCGGACCGCCGAGCGGGAGCTGGTGCCGATGGCCGAGGGCCTCGGGCTCGGCACGGTGCTCTGGTCGCCGCTCGGCGGCGGGCTGCTGACCGGGAAGTACCGGCGCAGCGACGAGGGCCGGCTGACCACGCTGAAGGCGGTGATCCAGCGCGAGGACACCGAGCAGAAGACCGCCGTGCTGGACGCGCTGCTCGCGGTCGCCGCGGAGGTCTCCGAGCCGCCGTCGCGGGTGGCGGTGTCCTGGCTGCGGCACCGGTTCGCCGGCTCGGCCACGGCCGTGCTGCCGATCATCGGCCCGCGGACGCCGGAGCAGCTGGAGGACTACCTGGCCGCGCTGTCGGTCTCGCTGACCCCGGACCAGTACGAGCGGCTGGACGCGGTCAGCGCGCCGGCCCTCGGGGTCCCGCACGACGCCGGGCGGGGCGTGCTCAACGGCGTGCTCGGCGGGCACTCGGAGTCCTTCGACCGGCTGACCCCGGTGGCCTGAGCGTGCGCCGGATCAGCTTCGCCGACAGCGAGTGCCCGGTCGCCCGCGGCGCCGACACGGTCGGGGACGTCTGGAGCCTGTTGATCCTGCGGGACCTCTTCGACGGCCTCACCCGCTTCGACGAGCTGCAGACCGACCTCGGCATCGCCCCGAACATGCTCACCCGGCGGCTCGGCACGCTCGGTGCGGCCGGGCTGGTCGAGCGGCGCCGCTACTCCGAGCGGCCGCCCCGGGACGAGTACGTGCTGACCGCGCGCGGGCGCGACTTCCACCCGGTCGTGCTGGCCCTGTACGCCGCGGAGCGGATCGCACCGGAACGGCGGACCATGGTCCTCACCGACCGGGCGACCGGCGCCGAGGTCGACCCGGTCCTGGTCGACCGGCGGACCGGCCGCCCGATCGACGAGCTCGACGTGCGGTTCCTCCCCGGCCCCGCCGCCGGCCCCCGCCTGCGCGGCCGCCTCACCGCCCTCGCCGGCCGCGCCGGCTAGGGGCGGGCGGGGGAGCCGCCGGGGACGGTGGGGAGGCCGGCGGCGACCCAGGCCCGGAAGCCGCCGGCCAGATCGGTGGCGCGCCGGACCCCGAGCCGGCGCAGCGAGTCGGCGGCGAGGCTGGACGCGTACCCCTCGTTGCAGACGACGACCACGACCGCGTCCGGGTCGGCCTCCGGCAGCCGCCAGGGGCTGTCCGGCGCGAACCGCCACTCCAGCACGTTCCGCTCGACCACGAGCGCGCCCGCGATCTCCCCCTCCGCCGCCCGGAACGCGTACGGCCGGGTATCCACGAGGACGGCGCCGTCGGCCTGGGCGCGGGCCGCCGCCACCGGGTCCAGCCGCGTCATCCCGACGCGGGCGTCGTTCAGCAGCGCGTCGACGCTCATCGGCCCGGCTCCGTGAGGACGCCCTCGCCCAGCGGCAGCAGCGGCGGCGAGTACGCGTGCACGCTGGTGGCGTCACGCAGCCCGCGGTTCGCGACCACGTGCACCCGTTCCGGCCCGAACGCCGACCCCGTCCCGTGTGGACGGACGGCCCGGTGGGACGGCCCGGAACCGTCCCGCCAGGTCTCGGTCAGCACCCCGTCCAGGACCGTGTACGAGCCGGCCGCACCGCCGTGGTCGTGCGGCCGGGTCCCCTGGCCCGGGGTCCAGGTCAGCAGCCAGACCTCGACGTACTGGGTGAGGGCGAGGCGCAGGTACCAGCGTTCGGCCGGGTCGTGCACGGCCTCGGACCGCAGCGCGCCGGCGAGATCGGCGGCCAGCAACCGGGTCAGCCGGGCCAGGTCGCCGACCGGCCAGTCCGGGCGGCCGGTCACGGCCGGGGCGAGCGGGAGCAGGGCAGGGTGGAGGTACAGCGTGGGTGTGGTCATGGGAACTCCGAGGGCCAGAGGTGGGCGGGGCGGGGTCAGGCCCCCGGACACGCGGCCGCCACGACCCGCAGGAGGTCGAGGGCGCGGTCCCGCCACAGTTCCGAACTCGGCACGCCAGAACTCTACCAAACCAGTAGGGATTAGCGACAGGGCTCATAACTGGTGCACAGGCGGCGGGCGGATCCTGGGTCCGCGGGCGCCCGTCCCACGAGCGTCCACGTGCCCGTCCGGGGGAGTTCCGTCATGCCCGCTGCCACCGCCACTCGTGCGTCCGCGCCGACCGTCGAGTCGCCGCCGCCGCGCCGGATCCTGCCCTGGGTCGGCACCGCGGCCCGGCTGCTGCTCGCGGCCGTCTGGGCCTACGCGGCGGTGTCGAAGACGGGTGACCCGGCGGCCTCCGTCCGGGCCGTGCGGGCGTACCAGATCCTGCCGGAGTGGCTGGCCCAGGGCGTCGGCTACGGCCTGCCGTTCCTGGAGATCGGGCTGGCCGTGCTGCTGCTGGCCGGGCTCGCGACCCGGGTGGCCGCGATCGTGTCCGCGGCGCTGTTCGTGGTGTTCCTGACCGGGATCATCTCCGCCGCCGTCCGCGGGCTGCAGATCGAGTGCGGCTGCTTCGGCGGCGGCGGGCAGCTCGGCGCGGGCCAGTCGACCGCGTACACCGGGGAGATCCTGCGGGACGCCGGCCTGCTGGTGGTCTCGGCGTTCCTGGTCTGGGCGTACCGGACCCGGTGGGCGGTCGACGGCGCGATCCGGACGGCCGGGCCGGAGCCGGCGATCACGGGTCCGCGGCGGACGGCCGAGGGCCGGCGCCGGCTGGCCGAGCTGGCCGAGAAGCGCCGCCGGGCCGGCGACCGCCGGGTCGCGCTGACCTCGGGGGTGGCCGGGATCGCGCTGGTCGCGCTCGTCGGGGCCGGCATCGGGGTCCAGGCCTCCCGGATCCCGCCGCCGACCGGGCCGACCCCGGCCGGCGCCTCGCTGGCCGACGGCGTGACCGTCGGACAGGCCACCGCCCCCGTCACCCTCGACCTGTACGAGGACCCGCAGTGCCCGGTCTGCGCCCAGTTCGAGTCCCAGGTCGGCTCGGCGATCTCGACCTGGATCGCGAACGGCACGGTCAAGGTCCACTACCACGTGATCTCGTTCCTGGACTCGTCCTCGACCACGAAGTACTCCAGCCGGGCCGCGAACGCGCTCTACGCCTCGGCCGGGGTCAGCGCCGACGTGTTCGCCAAGTACCACGCGCTGCTCTACCAGCAGCAGCCGGCGGAGGGCTCGGCCGGGCTGACCGAGGACACCCTGGTGCAGCTGGCCCAGCAGGCCGGGGCGGGCTCGGTCGAGGCCCAGATCCGCGCCGGGACGTACGCGGACTACGTGGCCAAGGCGACCGACCAGTCGTCCAAGGACGGCGTGACCGGCACCCCGACCGTCCTGGTGAACGGCAAGGCCGTCGCCCAGCCGACGCTGGCGAACGTCACCAGCGCGGTGAACGCAGCTCAGTAGCCGATGGGCAGCCCGGCGTAGTTCTCCGCCAGCCCGGTCGCGCCGGCCGCGCTGCCGGCGACCCAGCGCAGCTGGGACAGCTGCAGCTGCTGGTCGAACGGGTCCTCGCCGGTGTGCAGCATCGTCGTCATCCACCAGGAGAAGTGGGTGCAGCGCCAGACCCGGCGCAGTGCGGTGTCCGAATAGGACTCCGCCAGCCGGGGGTCCTTCTCCCGCAGCAGCGCGAGCAGGGCCGGGGCCAGCAGGGCCACGTCGGCGACGGCGAGGTTGAGGCCCTTGGCCCCGGTCGGCGGCACGATGTGGGCGGCGTCCCCGGCCAGGAACAGCTTCCCGTACGACATCGGCGCCTGCACCGCGCTGCGCATCGGCAGCACGCTCTTGTCGGTGATCGGGCCGGGCACCCGCTCCGGCCCGATCCGGGTGGCCAGCTCGGCCCAGATCCGGTCGTCGGACCAGTCGGCCACATCGGTGCCGTTGGGGACCTGGAGGTAGAGCCGGCTGACCGTGGCCGAGCGCATGGAGTGCAACGCGAAGCCGTTCGGGTGCCAGGCGTAGATCAGCTCGTCGGTGGAGGGGGCGGCGTCGGCCAGAATCCCCAGCCACGAGTACGGGTACGTCCGGGCCCAGCCCTGCACCTCGGCCGCCGGGATCGCGGCCCGGCTCGGACCGAACGACCCGTCGCAGCCGACCACCACCTCGGCGTCCAGCCGCTGCGGCCGTCCGTCCACGGTGAACGTCACGTGTGGACGGTCGGTGACATCGTGCACGGCGACATCCGCGGCCTCGTAGACGATCTGCTGGCCGGCCGCCTCCCGGGCCCGGCCGAGATCCTTCTGCACCTCGGTCTGCCCGTAGACCCAGACGCTGCGCCCGACCAGGTCGAGGAAGTCGAAGTGGTGCCGCTCGCCCGGCCACTGCAGGTAGATCCCGCGGTGCTGGACGCCCTCTGTTCTGAGCCGGTCGCCGAGGCCGGCCCGATCGAGCAACTGGACGGTCGAGTGCTCCAGGATGCCGGCCCGGATGCGGGCCTCGACGTACTCCCGGGAGCGGGCCTCGACCACGACCGACTCGACGCCGTCCTGGGCCAGCAGGTGGGACAGCAGCAGGCCGGCCGGCCCGGCTCCGACGATCGCGACCTCAGTCCGCATGCCCGCCATTGTCGGTCAACCCGGTGCTCCGCAGCGTGATGTTGATCCGTCCCGCCGGCAGTCCCGCGTCCGGGTCGGCCGTACCGGGCAGGATCCGCGGCACCCCGTGGTACGCGAACCGGCTCTCCCGGCCGAACACCACCGCGTCCCCGGACGCCAGCGTCACGTCCGTGTACGGCTTCCCGCGGGTCCCGGGATTCCCGAACCGGAAGACACAGCTCGCGCCGATCGACAGCGAGACCACCGGGGCGTCGGTGACCTCGTCCTTGTCCTGGTGCATGCCCATCCGCGCGCTCGGGTGGTACCAGTTGACCAGGGCGGTGTCCGGCCGGTACGCGGCCGCGGCGTCCTCGTCGTACGCGTCGGCGAGGACCCGGCGGCCGAGGTCGCCGAGCCAGTCGGGGAAGTCGAGCACGCGGGCGCCGTTCACGTCGTCGGCCGTGCGGGTGTACCGGTAGGGCGACCAGTGCCAGCCCAGGCACACCATCCGGACGGACATCGGGTGGCCACCGGGCAGCACGGCCGCGTGCGCCGGGACCGGGCCGGCCGTCCACTGCGCGTAGGCCTCGACCAGCCGGCGTCGCCCGGCGAGGTCCAGCCGGCCCGGCAGGTGCACGGCGCCCGGAGCGATCTCGGCCTTCGGCCGCTCGAACAACGTCATCCCTTCCACCTCCGGTACTCCGCCGGCAGGCAGTTCGCGCAGGGCCGGAAGCCGGTCGCGACCGCGGTGGCCTCGTCGGCGAAGAACACCCGGTGCTGCACGTAGTGCCCCTTGGCGATCCAGCGCAGCGCGCCGGGACAGTCGAGCCGACCGTAGAGCTTGTTGCGACGGTGCCCGCCGAGCGTGCCCGGCACGGCGCTCTCGTACGGCCCGGCCGGGCCGAGCAGGGTCCAGCTCATGCCGCGTCGTGGAAGACGAGGGCGAGGGTGAACCGCTGTCCGGACCGGATCACCGAGACGCCGTGCCGGACGGGGGCGGCCGACCAGCCCCGGGCGCCGCGGACCGGCCGGTCCCGGGTGGTGAAGACCAGCCCGTGCCCGTACGGGATGAGCGTCGCGGTGCCCCGCGACTGCGCCCGCGGCCGCTGCTCGTAGAGCAGGAACTCGCCGCCGGTGTGGTCGACGCCCGGGTCGTTGAGGTTGATCACCACCTGCAGCGGGAAGACGAGCTCGCCGTAGAGATCGCGGTGCAGCGCATTCCAGTCGCCCTGGCCGTAGCGCAGCAGGATCGGGGTGGACTTGGTCTGCCCGGCGGCGTGGCACCGCTCCAGCCACTCCTGGAGGCTGTCCGGCCAGGGCGTCTCCCGGCCGAGCCGGGTCCACCAGTCCCGGGCGATCGGCAGCAGCCGCGGGTAGAGCGCCTGCTTGAGCTCGACCACCGCGTCCGGGAACGGCTCGGCGAAGTAGCGGTACTGCCCGCGGCCGAACCGGTGCCGCTCCATGTCCACAGTGGACCGGAACCGGGACGGGTCGTCGTAGAGCGCGGCGATCTCCTTGGCCTGCGCCGGGTCCAGCAGCGGGCCGATCAGGCCGCTGCCGTGGTCGTCCAGCTCGGTGGCGACGCGGGACCAGTCCGCCGCGGCCACCCGGTCCGCGTAGCTCATGCCGCCTCCAGGTCGAGCAGGGTCCGCTTGGCCTCGGGGCCGCCGCGGTAGTTGCCCATGCCGCCGTCCGAGCGCACCACCCGGTGGCAGGGCACGACGACCGGGATCGGGTTGGTCGCGCAGGCGGTGCCGACCGCGCGGACCGCCTTCGGGTTGCCGGCCAGCGCGGCCAGCGCCTGGTACGACGCGGTCCGGCCGTAGCCGACGTCGGTCGCCAGGTGGTGCAGCACGGTGGCCCGGAAGCCGCTGGACAGCCGCCAGTCCAGCGGCAGGTCGAAGCCCTGCCGGCGGCCGGCGAAGTAGTCCTCCAGCTCCCGGGCGACCGGGTCGAGCCGGCCCGGGGCCCGCAGCAGCCGCGGGCTGATCCGGTCGGCCAGCGACTGCAGGACCGTGTCGTGGTCCTCGCCCGCGAACGCGACCCGGACCAGCCCCTGCTCGGTCGCCGCCAGCAGCAGCGACCCGACCGGGCTGTCCACGGTCCGGTACGCGACGTCGAGGACCCCGTCCGCCTGCGCGGCCGCGACCAGCCGGGCGTGCAGTCGGTCCACTTCGGACTCCCCGACCGGGAAGGCCGCTCCGATCTCGTTCATCGTGACTCTCCTACGGTGCGTCTCAGGGTCCGGATGCCGTCGGCGGCGGCGCGGCGGGCGGCGTCGGCGGTGCCGCCCAGCAGCCGCGCGATCTCCGCGTACGGCAGTCCGGTCAGGTAGTGGTACGCGACGGCCTGCCGCTGCTTGACCGGCAGGGCGGCCACCGCGGCGGCGAGGTCGAGATCAGCGGTCCCGTCCGGGGCCGGCGTCTCGGGCGGGTCCGGCACCGGGACGGCCCGCCGGGCGGTCGCCCGGGTCACGTCGATGGCCCTGCGGTGCGCGATCGTCACGAGCCAGGCCTCGACGTTCGCGTCCGCGGGCAGCTCCGGGTACGCCTTCAGCGCGGCCAGGAACGTCTCGGACCAGGCGTCGTCGGCGTCGGCCGGGCCGAGCACCGCGCGGCAGACCCGCAGGACCGTCGCGCCGTGCTCGGCGACCACGCGCTCGAAGGGGGGCTTCAGGACACCGCTCCCAGGACCTGCTGACCCGATTCGAGGTCGAGCAGGTGCCGCTTGCGGTCCAGCCCGCCGGCGTACCCGGTGAGCTTGCCGGTGCTGCCGACCACGCGGTGGCAGGGCACCAGGATCGACAGCGGGTTGCTGCCGACCGCGGCGCCGACCTCCTGCGCGGAACAGCCGAGCGTCCGGGCGAGGTGCCCGTACGTCACGGTCGAGCCGTACGGGATCGCGGCCAGCAGCGCCCAGACCTGGCGCTGGAGCGAGTCCCCGTCGGCGTGCAGGGGCAGGTCGAACGTGCGCCGGTCGCCGGCGAGGTACTCCGCCAGCTGGGTCGCGACGTCATCGAAGCCGGCGGTGACCGGCGGGCCGAACGCGGTCCGGTCCGGCCGGGTCCAGTGGTGCGGGAAGTAGAGCCCGGTCAGGCCGTCGTCGTCGCGCACGACCGTGAGGTCGCCGATCGGCGAGGCCAGGATCGTGTGCCGGGTGGACATCGGGTGCTCCTTCGTCTCGCGGGTCCGTCACCAGGTAGACGCCGCGGACGGCCGGAACGTGAGGTCTACTGCAGCGGAATGTCGACGCCGCGCTCGTCCTCCGGGCGCGGTCCGGTGATCCGGCGGTCCGACTCGGTGATCGCCAGGTCGTTGATGCTGGCCTCCCGCCGGCGCATCAGCCCGTTCGCCGCGAACTCCCACAGCTCGTTGCCGTAGCACCGCCACCACTGGCCGTTCGTGTCCCGGCACTCGTACTGGAAACGCACCGCGATCCGGTCGTCCGTGTACGCCCAGAGGGACTTGCGCAGCGCGTAGTCCAGCTCCCGCTCCCACTTGCCGGCGAGGAACTCGACGATCGCCGCCCGCCCGGTGACGAACTGGTCCCGGTTCCGCCAGACCGAGTCCTCGGTGTACGCCATGCTCACCCGCTGCGGATCGCGGGAGTTCCACGCGTCCTCGGCCGCCTGCACCTTCTGCGCGGCGGTCTGGGCGTCGAACGGCGGGAACGGCGGCCGGGACTCGGTCACGGGACTCTCCTCAGCTCAGGTCGAGCCCGAACGTAGCGCGCAGGCCGTCCCGCCCCCAGGGGTGATCCGGATCGCGCGCGTCGCGTCGGCGCGGGCGATCCAGCCGAGCTCCGGCAGCCGGTCGAGCAGGCCGCGGCCGAGCGCGCCGGAGAGGTGGTGGCGCTGCTGGCTCCAGTCCACGCCGCGGTCAGGTGGCTGCTCGCGGTCGCGGCGCTCACCCCGGCCTCGTCGGCCGGCCGCCCGGCCGGAAGCGCGCGACCGTAGCCGAGCGCGAGCAGGATCCGGCACCGCCGCTCGTCCGCGACCAGCGCACCCACCGCGGCGAGATCGACGTCTCCGCCGTCGTGGTCATCGTTTCGACGCTCCGCCTGGCACCCTTCGGCCCCGGTCGAAACGTCACCGGCCGCCGGCCCGGGAGGGGACGGCGGCCGGTGGGGGTCAGAACGCGGACGGCGGCGGCGGCGGCACCACCGGCGGCCGGTCGTCGCAGGTGATCGTGTTCGGCAGCTCGAACGGCGCCAGCCAGCCGCCGTCGTTCCCGCCGAGGTCGGTGACCGTGAATTCGGACCCGGCCGGGGTGAAGTGGAACGAGCCGCAGTTGTTGATGCCGACCGCGCCGACGTTGCGGGCGTCCACGTTCTCGAACGACGCCCCGCCGGCCACCCGGGCCGAAACCACCGACGTCCCGGTCCCGTCGACCTGCACGTCCCGGAAATGCACGTTCGTGATCGAGACGAGGTCCTTCACCGGGAAATCGCTCACCAGCATGATCGCGTTGTACGTGTTGTCGAGGAAATGGTCGCCGACGACCTCGATGTCGGCGTCGATGTTCTTCTCCAGCGCGAATATCCAGATCGCGCCCATGCCGATGTTCCAGTTCAGCTCGAACGGCCCGGCCCGGACGGTCGTGTTGTCGGTGACCCAGACGTGCCCGGTGAACGCCTCGGCACCGAACCGGGACCCGAGCTGGATGCCGCTGCCCTCCCGGATCGGGTCGGCGACGAGGTTGGCCGAGATCGTGTTGTCGGTGCCGCCGTAGAGCGCGATCGCGTTCGCCAGGACCGGCGTCTGCACGGTGTTGTGGTCGAACGTGTCCCGCGCGTCCTCGGTCCGGTCCGACCACATCGCCAGCCCGTCGTCGCCGGTGTTGCGGACGACATTGTTCGCGACGAGCGAGTCGGTCACGCCGGTGTGGAAGTTCAGCCCGTCCGCGATCTGGTCGGCGATGACGTTGTCCGTCACCCGCAGGTTCGTCATCGGCCCGTCCAGCCAGAGCCCGACCTTGGTGTGGTGCAGGTAGAGGCCGTCCACGGTGGAGTCGCTCAGCGCGCCGCCGACGCCGTTGACCTGGTCGGTGTCGATGCGCTCGCGGACGTCGCCCTCGATCGCGAAGCCGGACAGGTGTACGTCGGAGCTGCCGCCCTCGGCCGCGGACCGGCCGTAGAAGCCGACGCCGCTGTGCACCGAGCCGTCCGGGGCCGGCGTGCTCAGCGCGATCTCGTGGCCCTTGACGATCGTGTACCAGCTGCCGGCGCCCTCGACGGTCACGTGGTCGACGACGATGTGCCGGTTGACCTGGAACGTGCCCGGCGGGAGGTAGACGACCAGGTGGTGGGCCCGGGCGAACGCGATCGCCCGGTCGAACGCGGGCGCGGAGTCGCGCCGCCCGCTCGGGTCGGCGCCGAACAGCAGCACGTTGGCCGCGGCCAGCCGGACGTGCGGCAGCCCGACCAGCTGGGAGTCGAGCAGGTCGAGCACGGTCCAGGCGGCGCCGGCGCTCGCGGTCAGCCGGATCGTGTCCCCGGCCCGCAGCGTCCGCCCGAGCAGCAGCCGCTGCTCGTCGTAGAAGTGGTTGGGCCGGAACGGGACGCTGACCGTCGGGAACGGCACGGTGTCCTGCGGCACGCACTGGCACTCGGTGATGAACTGCTCCGGGTGCAGCAGCCCCGCGTTCGGGTCGTTGGAGAACGGGAACTGGTTGTAGAGCCAGGCGTACTGCGAGGTCAGCGTCATCGACGTCCGCAGGCCGTGGCTGCCGGTGACGGCCAGCGGGGCGGTGATCCCGCCGCCGGTGGGCGCGTCCGGGATGCTGTACCGGACCGTGATCGCGTTCGCGGCGCCGGGCAGCGTGAACTCGACGTACTGGCCCGGGGCGAGGCGGACGGCGGTCCGCCCGGAGGCCTCGGCCGGCAGCGTGTACGCGTCCCGCCCGGGGCCGATGCGGGTGCCGGTGGTGACCGCGTTCTCCGCCTCCTGCTCCGTGTACGGCACCGCAGCGCCGCGGCCGGCGACCAGGGCCGGGTCGAGCGCGGCCCTGGTCACCACCGGCGCGGGGGTCGTCTGGGCCGCCGCGGTGCCCGGCGCGAGCGCGAGCCCGCCGGCCGTCAGCGCGGCCGCGGCGCCCGCGACCCATCTCGTCCGTCGTCCGTCCGGTCCGGTGCTCCGTCGCATCGCGGGCTCGTTTCTCTCCACGGTCTCGGCAAAGTGACCATAGGGGTGGCGCAAGTCACTCCACAAGACATCGCGACGCCATATTCCGACGCACACACGGCAAGTTTCGTCGTGTCGTCCATTTCTTGCAGCCCGGACGCACGCCTCTCATCGGAGTCGCAGGGGCGGAGAAGGCAGGTCAGGCGGTGGTGCGGCCGTTCGGGCCGGCCGCGGTGCGCGGGATCGGCACGGCCAGCCTGACCGTGGTGCCGTGGCCGGGACGGGAGCGCAGGTCCAGCAGCCCGCCCACGCCCTCGGCGGCGTCGGTGAGCAGCGCCAGGCCGATGTGGCCGTCGACCGGGCCGAGCGCCGCGGTCGGGTCGAAGCCCGGGCCGTCGTCGGTGACCGTGACCACCGCGGACTCACCCTCGGTGCCGAGCTCCAGCGTCACGTTCGAGCCGGGGGCGTGCTTGGCCGCGTTGCGCAGGGCCTCGCGGCCGACCCGGATCAGCGCGGCCCGGTGCGCGGCCGGCAGGGTCGGCAGCTCGCCGACGATCATCTCGACCGGCGTGCCCTCCTCGCGGACGCCGTCGGCGATGACCCGAAGGGCGGCGGCGGGGTCGGCCGCGCCGCTGTCGGCCGCGTACTGCATGCCGGTCAGCTCGCGCAGCGCCAGGACGTCGTCGTGCACCAGCCGCTGGGCCGTGCGCAGGGTCGCCCGCAGCGCGCCGATCGGTGGGGGCGAGCCGCTCCCCGGCGTGGGCCCGCTGCCGAGTCCGGCGATCTGGGCGTCCAGCGCGGTCAGGGCATAGCCCACCCCCGCGAGGTCCTGGATCACCCCGTCGTGCAACTCCCCGGCGACCCGGCGCCGCTCGGCCGAGGACGCCTCGACCGCCAGCCGGATCATCGCCTGCCGCTCCCGCTCGTACCGGGCCACCCGGCGGGCCAGCGAGTACGCCAGCGGGACCAGGAGCAGCCCCAGCACCAGCAGCGCGGTCAGCACCACCGGGATGATCCGGCGGATCAGGGCGGCCTCGTCGGCGTGCAATCGGTCCGCGGTGAAGTACGTCTCGACCAGGATCGGCCGGCCCTCGGTGTCCCTCGTGCCGACGTAGACCTCGAGGCTCTCGCCGAAGCTCTGGTCCAGCACGTTCTCGGACTTGCTCAGGTCCGAGACGTCGGAGGCGACGCCGCCGGCGTCGAGGACCGCCTTGTCCTCGGGCTCCAGCGGGTAGCGCTGGCCGATCAACCGTGGGTCGTCGCAGTAGAGGATGACGCCCTCGGCCGACCAGACCTTGACCCGCTGGATCGTGCTGCCCGACTTGCGGATCCGGACCCGGTCGTCGAGCGCGGTCAGGTCGTCGGTGTCCCCGTCGTACACGCCCTGGTTGATCAGCGGCGCGACGACCCGGGTGGCCACGACCTCGCCGCCGCCCTCGGCCTGGCGCAGCGCCTGGCTCTGCACCACCCGGACGCAGATGATCGCCGCGGTCGCGCCGACCACCACCAGCGCCATGATGCTGACGACCGCGTGCTGCACGAGCGCGCGGGCGACGACGGACAGCCGGCGGTCGCGCGGCGACCAGAAAGTCAACGCCGCTCCACCGGTGGGGGCAGCAGCCCCAACCGGCCGGCCGCCACGACGGCCTCCAGCTGGGAGTGGCAGTCGAGCTTGGCCAGGACGCTCTTCACGTAGCCCCGGCAGGTGTGAAGGGAGATCGACAGCGTCCGCGCGATGGCCCGGGCGTCCATCCCGGCTCCGAGAAGGCCGAGCACCTCCTGCTCCCGTGGGGTGAGCAGCGGCGCGACCATCCGGTCGCTGTCATCCTCGGAGTTCCTGCGCTGGGACGGGACCAGCCGGGCGAGCACCGTGGGGTCGATGACCATGGACCCGGTCCGGGCCGTACGGATCGCGGACAGCACTTCTCCGAAGGCCCCCGTCTTCGCCACGAACCCGCACACGCCGGCCGCCGCGGCCCGGCTGATCAGCGACCCGTCATGGGTCGCCGTGAGCATCACGACACGGGTCGTCGGCTGCCGTACCAGCACCTCGGCCGCCGTGGTCACGCCGTCGGAATCGGGCAGCCCGAAGTCCATCAACACCAGGTCCGGCCTGGTGTCGTCGACAAGCCGCAACCCCTCCGACGCCGTGCCCGCGGTGCCGACGACGTCGATGTCGGTCTCCGCGCTCAACGCCAGTCGGAGCAGATCGACCAGCGTCTGATGATCATCGACGATGACGACCTTCGTAACCGGCTCCACGCTCTCCCCCCGACACCCCACTTGGGTGACCCGTCTTGCCACCGTTCACAGCCTTACATCCTGATGCGGATCTGTCGCGGTGGGATGGCGTTATTGGTCATGACTACGCGCTGGCCGTGCCGAACGGATCAGAAGGTACTACTCCACTGGCCCCCCTGGATTGGGGATCGTCAACCCCCACCCCTCGGCTTACCGGAACCGGCCGGTTTTTTCGAGTCTGATCAGGTCGTCGGCACTGGGCCGAAGGCATGCCTAGGGGGCATCACCGATGTCATTGAGAACCCGATCACGACTGCCGAGGCCCGTCGCGGCCTTGGCGGCGTTGGCGGTCGCACTGTCAGGAGCCGTGGGCCTCGCCTTCGCCGCTCCCGGCGTCGCCAGCGCGGCCGGCGCGGTCTCCAGCACCGTCGACCCGTCCACCGGATTTCCGAGCTGGTACCAGGACTCGGCAGGCAACCGCGTCGCGCCTTGTCTCGACCCCAACGATGCGAACTGCGTGCTGCCGGCAGCCGCGGACTTCGACCCCAATCTGCCGGTCAGCTTCCCGACCAACTTCCCGGACGAGTTCTTCTACGCCTCGGCCGACTCCGCGAACGTGCCCACCCCGGGTTGTGCCGGGACGGCTCCGGGCCGGGCGCTGGTGACCCTCGACTTGGAGGGCGCCTTCGTCAACGGCCCGGCGGTGGCCGGCGAGCAGATCACCTTCGGCCGGATCCGGGTCCGCGTGACCAGCGGCCTCTGCCCGGACACGACGTACCAGTTCCGGCACCCGTTCGGGACCGAGACGTTCACGACCGACGCGGCCGGCGCGGTGGTGCCGAACATCGGCACCCAGGACATCGGTTGCGTCTCGGTGGTCCCGCCGGCCCGGTGCGACTTCTCACTGGCCAACGCGAGCCGGATCATGGGCAACGCCCAGAACGGCTTCCTGCGCTGGGACACCGGCGCTCCGGCCGGCTACCTCGGTGACGGCGCCACGCCGCACGCGATCACCGGCGGCACCGTCGGCAACGACTTCGCCATCCTGGACAGCGCCGGCAACGACCTGGGCATGACCACCAACCAGTTCACCGTGTCCGGCAAGCTGGCCGGCTCGCTGGTCTCCAACCCCGCCTCCGTCGACTTCGGCGGCGTCGGTGTCGGCAGCACCAGCGCGACCAGGACCGTCACGGTCAGCAACCTGGACAAGAACGCGGTCACCGTCTCGCCGGCCGCGATCAGCGGCACCGACGCGGCCCAGTTCTCCGTCGTTCCCGGGGCCGACCTCTGCTCCGGCCAGGTCCTGACCCGGGACCAGACCTGTACGGTCGGCGTCCGGTTCAGTCCACTCGCACCAGCCGGGGCCCGAACAGCCTCGCTGGACCTGGCGTCCACGGGCGGGGTGCACTCGCCGCTGCGGGTCGCCCTCACCGGCACCGGCACGAACGTGGGTGCCGCGCCGATCCTGACCAAGACCACCGCGTCGGTCGCCTTCGGTGACGTGCGGGTCCGGACCCAGAGCCCGGAGAAGGTCGTCACGATCACCAACACCGGCACCGCCCCGCTGGGCGTCACCAGCGCGGTGCTGGACCCGAACACCACCGAGAGCTCCAACTACGTGATCCTGGCGAACACCTGCGCGACCGGGGCCACGGTGCCGGTCGGTGGCACCTGCACGTTGCGGGTGGTGTTCGTCCCGTTGACGACCGGTCAGCACCCGACGTCGATCATCCTGGCGTCGAACTCGGCCAGCTCGCCCGACTCGATCCCGGTGACCGGCAACGGCACCGGCGGCGTCGCGGCGGTCGGCCCGGTCGACGCGGCCGACGGCTTCCCGCAGTGGTATCGCGACGAGAACGGGGTCACCCTCGCGCAGTGCAATGACTTCAAGGACGCCAACTGCGCGATCGCGCCGGACGAGTTCTTCGACGGCGTGAACCCGGAGGTCTTCCCGACCAACTTCCCGGGTGAGTTCTTCTACCAGAGCGGCGTGTCGGACAACATCATCACGCCCGGCTGCAACGGCGGTCCGGCCGGCCGCGCCAAGATGATCCTCGGCCTGGAAGGCGCGTTCATCGCTGACGCGCCGACCCCGACCGAGCAGATCACCTTCGGCCGCGTCCGGATCAGTGTCCAAGGTGGACTGTGCCCGGACACGAGCTACGACTTCGTCGGCCCGTACGGCACCACCACGCTGGTCACGAACGACCAGGGCAGCATCGCCCGCAACCGCGGCACCGACGACGTCGGCTGCACCCCCGTGGTCCCGGACACCTGCGACTTCACGATCGCGCTGCAGAGCCGGATCGCGGCGAGCTTCCTGCGCTGGGACCCGGCGGTGGCCCCGGCCGCCCCGGCCGGCTACATCGGTGACGGCGTGACCTTGCACAAGGTCATCGGCGCTCCGTACTCGCCGGACGGCATCACGCCGGCGAACTACTTCCAGATCAACGACGCGTCCGGCACCCAGGTCGGCAAGACCAACGTGTTCAGCGTCATCGGCAAGCTGAAGGGCCCGCTCGAGGCCGACCCGGCCACGGGTGACCTCGGCGTCGTCGCGCTCGGCAACACCTCGCCGACCACGACGATGAACCTGAAGAACACGGGCATCGCGCCGCTCACGATCAACACGCTGGCCGTGACGGGCGTGGACGCGGCCGACTTCACCGCGACCACGACCGCCTGCGCCGGCACCACGCTGGCGCCGGGGGCGAGCTGTGCGATCCAGCTCAGCTTCACACCCACGGCGACCGGTGACCGAACAGCCAGCCTGGTCGTCAACCACACCGGCCTGAACAACCCGTTCTCGGTGCCGCTCGTGGGCACCGGCGGTGCGGCCGGTACCACCGCGGCGATCAGCTTCAACCCGCGGTCGGCCGCGTTCGTGCCGCAGCACCTGGGCACCACCAGCAAGATCTGGACGGTCAGCATCTCCAACGCCGGCGGCACCCTGCCGCTGGACGTGCAGGCGCTGTCGCTGACCGGGACCGGCGCCGCCCAGTTCGGAATCGTCGCCGACCGGTGCACCACGGCCAACGTGGCGCCCGGAGCGAGCTGCCAGGTCGACCTGGCGTTCAGCCCGACCTCGGCGGGGAACTTCTCCGCCGGACTCCAGGTGGTCGACAACGCACCGGGCGGCCGGCACACGCTGGCGCTGACCGGCATCGGGTCGAACGCGAACCCGGCCGTCTCGCCGACCGTCCGCGACAGCGACCACTTCCCGAAGTACTACCAGGACTCGACCGGCGCCCGGATCGAGCCCTGCCTGGACATCACCGACCCGAACTGCGTGGTGCTCGGTGACGAGTTCTACAACCCGGACGAGCCGCTCAGCTTCCCGGGCAACTACCCGGGCGAGTGGTTCTACCAGGTCGTCGACTCGCAGGCCGTGGGCACGCCGGGATGCGGCGGCACCGCGCCCGGCACGGCCGCCGTGCGGATGTCGCTCGAGGGCGCGTTCGCGAACGCCGGGCCGGTCGACGGGGACCAGATCACCTTCACCCGCATGCGGGTGTTCGTGACCAGCGGTCTCTGCCCGAACACGCCGTACACCTTCCAGACCCCGTACGGCACGCTCACCCGGACCACCAACGCCGCGGGTGCCATCACCCGCAACGCCGACGTGGTCTCGGGCGGCACCGTCGACACCGGCTGCGCCCCGGTCGCACCTGCCACGTGCGACTTCTCCCAGGCGCTGCTGCCGGACGCCACCACCAACGGCGTCAAGCCGAACGGTGACACCGACGCGCTGAGCTACCTGCGTTGGGATCCGGCGGAGAGCGCGGCGCCGGACAACTACCTGGGCGACGCCCGGGCGTTCCACAAGGTCGTCGGCGGCACGTACGTCGCCGCCGGCGAGAGCCAGCCGACCGACAAGTTCTCGGTGTTCGACACGGCCGGCAACCTCGTGGGTTCGACCGACACGTTCACTGTCTCCGGCAAGCTGGCCGGGCCGCTGCAGTCCGACGTCAGCTCCGTCGACTTCGGACACCAGCCGGCGGGTCAGACCAGCGGCAACCGGATCGTGACGTTCACCAACGTCGCGGCCGTGCCCACGACGATCGCCAGTGTTGCGCTGGCGGGCGTCAACAGTGGCGACTTCCGGGTCACCGGCGGCACCTGCGCCGGCGCCACGGTCGCCGTCGACGGCACCTGTACGGTGACCGTCGCCTTCGCCCCGGCAGCAGCCGGGACGAAGACCGCCTCGTTGCGGATCACCCCAACCGGTACCGGTCCCGCGACGTTGGTCGCGCTGACGGGTATCGCCGACCAGGCGGCGGCTCCGGCCGCCACCGTGACCCCGGGCGTGCTCGCGTACGGCAGCGTCGCGTCCGGACAGCCGGTGACGCTCTCGACGACGGTGAAGAACACCGGAACCGCTCCGCTGGTGGTCGGGAACCCGACCCTCACCGGGACGGGCGCGTCGGGTTACTCGATCACCGCCAACACCTGCACCGTCGCGATCGCACCGAACGCGACGTGCAGCATCTCGGTGAAGTACGCGCCGACGGCGCTGGGTTCCCAGACCGGGAGCCTGGTGATCCCGCACAACGCGGGCACCGGGAGCACGACCGTCTCGCTGACCGCGAACGGGCTGGGGTCGTCGTTCACGCTGACCCCGAGCCCGGTCGCCTTCAGCACGGTCAACCGGAACGCCACGAAGTCCCTGACCGTGTCGGTCAAGAACGTCGGCACGATCGTCGGACAGGTCTCCGCGGCCTCCATCACCGGGACGAACGCCGCGGCGTTCACCGTCACCGGTGCCGGGTGCCTCGGGACCTCGCTGGCGGCCAACCGCAGTTGCAACCTCACGGTCACGTTCCGGCCGACGCTGGTCCAGGCGTACTCCGCCAGCCTCGTCGTCACCGGTGACCTGACCACCGTCCCGACCACGGTGCAGGCCGCGTTGACCGGCACCGGGAAGTAGGTCCCCTCAGCAGTACCCCGCCCCCACAGGCCTTCCCGGGCCTGTGGGGGCGGGTTCCCACACTCGGGCTCCCCACGGGCCCGCCAACGGGATCCGGCCCTCACCCGGAACCCGCGTCCTGCCCACCTCCTACCCCACGCGGAGGAACACAGTGTTCGACACGACCCAGTACTCCCGGCGACGACTCCTCAAGATCGGAGCCGTCGGAGCCGTCGGGGTCGGGGCGCTCAGCGTCCCGCTCGGCCGCGCCGCGGCCGGCAAGCAGGCCAGCCGGCTGAAGTCGGCCAACTTCCCCAAGCCGTACCAGGCCACGTTCCAGCGGCCGCCGGTGCTGCAGCCGTCCTCGTCCACTGTGGACGGTGACGGCATCACCACGAACTTCTACACGGTGACCGAGAGCCAGAGCACCGCGCAGATCGTGCCGGGACTCACCACCCCGGTCTGGGGCTACAACGGCTCGGTGCCGGGCCCGACGATCAGCCTGGAGCAGGGCACCCGCGCGGTGCTCAAGGTGCGCAACCAGCTGCCGGCGCTGCACCCGGCGTTCGGGCACCCGTTCGACACCTCGACGCACCTGCACGGCTCGGCCTCGCTGCCCCAGTACGACGGGTACGCCAGCGACGTCACCGCGCCGGGATACGTCAAGGACTACCGGTACCCGAACTTCCAGCCGGCCCGGACGCTCTGGTACCACGACCACGGCGTGCACTTCACCGCGCAGAACGCGTACGGCGGCCTGGCCGCGCAGTACCACCTGCACGACCCGGTGGAGCGGGCGCTGCTGCCGCAGGGCGAGTTCGACGTGCCGATCACCATCACCGACGCGATGTTCGCCGAGAACGGCACGCTCTCCTACGACGACCACACCGAGTCCGGGCTCTGGGGCGACATCGTCCTGGTCAACGGCCGGCCGTGGCCGGTGATGCAGGTGAAGCGGCGGGTCTACCGGTTCCGCGTCCTCAACGCCTCGATCTCCCGGTCGTACAAGCCGCAGCTGGGCTCGGGCGACCCGATGACGGTGGTGGCCACCGACGGCGGCCTGATGCCGGTGGCGAAGACGGTCACCTCCTACCGGCACGGCAACGCCGAGCGGTACGAGATCCTCATCGACTTCTCCCGCTACCCCGTCGGCAAGCGGGTGGAGCTGAAGAACCTGTCGAACAAGAACAACATCGACTACGACGACACCGGCAAGATCATGGCGTTCGACGTCGTGGACGGCCCGTTCGACTCCACCAACAACACGATCCCGACCACGCTGGCCTCGTCGCCGGTCATGTCGCTGACGGCCGCGAACGCCGTGCGCACCCGCAAGATGGCGGTCGAGCGGACGTCGGCCGGGGAGTGGTCGATCAGCGGCAAGACCTGGCACGACGTCATCGACAGCGGCTTCGACCTGGTGGTGGCCAACCCCGCGGTGGACGACGTGGAGATCTGGGAGATCGAGAATCGCAGCGGTGGCTGGTTCCACCCGGTCCACATCCACCTGGTCGACTTCCAGATCCTCAGCCGGAAGCTCGGCAGCAACAACCCCATCGCCCCGTACGACTACGAGAAGGGGCCGAAGGACGTCGTCTACATCGGCGAGAACGAGACCGTGAAGGTGCTCATGCGCTTCGAGCACCAGCGCGGGAAGTACATGATGCACTGCCACAACCTGCCCCACGAGGACCACGACATGATGCAGCAGTTCTCGGTCGGGTTGCAGAGCCCCGACCCGAACGACCCGATCAACGCCGACCCGGCCCGACCGGACACCCCTTGACCGTCGCTCCGGCGCGGGGGCGCAGGGCGGTCCGGACCCGGGCCGCTCTGCTCGCCGTGGCCGTCCTCGTCCTCGTGCTGGTAAGGCTCTTCGTCGCCGAGCCGCTGCGGGTGGACGGCGACAGCATGGCGCCGACGCTGCGGTCCGGGGACGTCGTGCTGATACAGCGGCACGTCTCGCCCGCGGCCGGGCAGCTGCTGGTCCTGCACGACCCGCAGGACGACAGCCTGGTGGTGAAGCGGGTCGTCGCCACCGGCGGACAGAAGGTCGAGATCCGGGACGCCTACCTCTATGTGGACGGCGTCGAGGCGGACGAGCCGTACGTCGACCACACCCGGATCGACGGTGTCTACTTCGGACCGGTCACCGTGCCGGCCGGGGACGTCTTCGTGCTCGGCGACTCCCGGGACGGGTCGATCGACTCGCGGATCTTCGGCTCGGTGCCGGTGTCGGCGGTCAGCGGGCGGGTGATCCTGCGGCTCTGGCCGCTGGTGCGCTGAGGCGCGCCTCGCTCACGTCCGGCGGTGGGCCGTCCCCCGTGGCCCGCCGCCGGACCTCACCGTTCCGGCGGCGGGCCTCCCCTGGGGCCCGCCGCCGGAGCTCCACCGTTCCGGCGGCGGGTCTCCCCTGGGCCCGCCGCCGGGACCCCTTCCGGCGGCGGGCCACGTCTTGGGCTCGCCGCCGGAGGCGTGTCCTAGATCGCCTGGGTGACGGTGATGGTGACGTTCGTGCAGCCGGCGGCGAAGCCGGTGAGCGCGGACTTCTCGGCGCTGTCCACGGTGAGCCGCCAGCGGATCTTCACCGCGACCCACTCCGCGACGTACCGGCAGGTCGCCGACGTGGCCGACGGCATCCACTCGGCCGGGTCCCGGTCGCCCTTGGACTGGTTGACGTTGTCGGTCACCGCGACGAGGTCCCGGGCGTCGCCGAGGTCGTTCGCGTACGTCTCCCGCTGGGTCGCGGTCCAGTTGCGGGCACCGGAGTCCCAGGCCTCGGCCAGCGGTACGAGGTGGTCGATGTCCAGATCCGAGCTGAGCGTCCAGTCGACGTTGTCGTAGTAGGAGTGCCAGCGGCCGCCGGTGAGCTTGCAGCCGGCGCCGATCGCCGGCTGGGTCGTCGCCTCGGCGATGAGCACCTCGTTGCGGGTATCGCAGCCGTCGCCGTCGGCGTCGATCCAGAGGTGGAACATCGCCCGGGTGTAGCCGGTGCGGACCTCGGTCGCGACCGGCAGCCCGGAGGCCCCGGCCCGGAGCGTCGTGCTGACGGTGGCGGCTTGCGCCGACGGCGCCATCAGCACGGCCATTCCGAGCACGGCGGCGAGCAGAGCGAGAAGTGCACGGATTTTCGACATGGCCTTACTCCGTTCGTCGGTACGACCCGAAGCATTTGGGCCTGAGAATTCGGAGCGTACGGCGGAAACGGCCATCCGGACAGAGACGGCACGTAAACGTCCCGGGAACGAGACCGGATCGGCCACCGTCGAGACTGGAGCCCGTGTCCGACGTGCTCTGGCTGTACGCGGCGGGGGTCCTCGCGGGGGTCGTGAGCGTGGTCGCCAGCCTGGCCTCGCTCGTCTCGTACCCGGCCCTGCTGGCGCTCGGACTGGGTCCGCTGGCCGCGAACGTCACCAACACGACCGCGCTGGTGTTCGTCGGCTTCGGCGCCGCGGCCGGCTCCCGGCCGGAGCTGTCCGGACAGCGGGCCCGGCTGGTGCGGTTCGGGCTGCTCAACGCGGCCGGCGGCGCGATCGGCGCGGTGCTGCTGCTGCTCACGCCGGAGTCGGCGTTCGAGGCGGCCGTGCCCTGGCTGATCGCCGGCGCCTCGCTGGTGCTGCTGCGCCGGCCCCGGCCGCAGCCGGAGGCCGGCCGGGAGCACAGCCGGCTGCTGCGCTTCGGCCTCCTCGCGGTGGCCGTCTACACCGGCTACTTCGGCGCGGCCGGGGGAGTGCTGGTGCTGGCCGTGCTGACCGCGCTGCTGGACCAGCCGCTGGCCCGGTCGATCGCGATGAAGAACGTGATCTCCTCGGCCGCCAACGCGGTCGCGGCGCTGACGTTCGCGCTGTTCGGGCCGGTGCACTGGACCGCGGTGGTGCCGCTGGCGCTGGGCTTCTTCACCGGCGGCTGGATCGGCCCGGCCGTGGTCCGCCGGCTGCCGGACGGTCCGCTGCGGGTCTTCATCGCCGTCTGCGGGCTGGGCGTCGCGGTGAAGCTCGGGCTCGACGCCTACGGCTGAGCGGCCGGCCGGATCGTGCCGTCCCGGTCGGTCAGCCGGCCGGTGCGCAGGCCCAGCTCGACCGCGGTGTCCAGCCGCTCGGCCAGGCCCGGGGTGAGCCGGCGGCCGCCGAAGCCGGCCAGCGTCGCGCGGTGCAGCTCGGTCCGGGACATGCCGGCGGCCGCGGCGGTCTGCGCGGCCATCGCGTTGAGGATCTCGCGCAGCGGGACGTGGGCGAGCGGGCGCTCGACGCCGGCGGGCGTACGGCGGAAGCCGGTCCAGGCCGCGGGGTCCAGGTCCGCCGGCCAGACCACCGGCTCGAGGTCGTCGAACCGGGCGCTGGCCGGGAGACAACGCAGGATGGCGTCCCGGCGGGCCTCGTAGACCCGGTCGAGACCGAGGGCGTTCGCGGCGAGGCGGGCCAGCCGGTCGGCGTGCACGGGTCCTTCGGCGGTGACGATGTCGGCCAGCAGGCCGGCCACCCGGGCCGTGGCGCGGCGTTGCGGCAGCGCGTCGAGGACGTCGACCGTCCCGGCCGGACGGACGGTCCACGGGACGAACTCCGTGCCGTCCGTACGCCCGTTGCGCGGTTCCGCCGTCCCGCGCAGCTCGTCCTCCGCTGACGCGGAATCCGAAGCTGGGTCCGGAGCCGGGTCCGGAGCTGGATCCGGAGCTGGGTCCGGAGCCGCGTCCGGAGCTGGGTCCGGAGCTGGGTCCGGAGCCGCGTCCGGAGCTGGGTCCGGAGCCGCGTCCGGAACTGGGTCCGGAGCCGCGTCCGGAGCTGGGTCCGGGGCCGCGGTCTCCGTGCTCGGCCCGGGAGCCGCCGCGCGGGCCGGCACCGGCGCCGGGTCGGGCGCCCGTACGGTCCCGGCCGCCTGGACCGCCTGCAGGCGGTCCAGGACCGCGTCGGGGTCAGCGAGCCAGTCCGGGAGCCAGACGCGCTCGACCGCCCGCCAGCCGAGCACCTCACCGAGCACCTCGCGCGGCAGCGTGTCCCGGTCCCGCGCGGTCAGCCGCCGCATCCAGGCCCGGCCGTCCAGCAGCACCGCCACGTCGCCGAGGACCGCATCGAGGGCGAAGTCCGACAGCCCGACGTCGGTCCGGACGTCCAGCCCGCGGCCGCGCAGCCGGGCCGCGAGCTCGTCGCGGTGCCGGTCCGGCTCCCGCGGCCGGCGCAGGTTCGCCGGCAGCACCACCGCGCCGCGCGAGGCCATCTCCAGGTACGTCCGCAGGTGCCGCAGCCCGACCGACGCGGTCTGCTCGGTCCGCAGCTGCCCCGGGTCGAAGCTGGAGAAGACGATCACCTGCCGCCGGGCCCGGGTCACCGCGACGTTCAGCCGCCGCTCGCCGCCGGCCCGGTTGAGCGGGCCGAAGTTCAACGGCAGCACGCCGTTCCCGGCCGCGCTGAAGGCGGTGGAGAACAGCACCACGTCCCGCTCGTCGCCCTGGACGTTCTCGAGGTTCTTCACGAACAGGCCGTCGGTGTCCTCCAGCGCCTCGACCAGCCGCGGATCGCCGGCGTCCCGCAGCAGGCCCTCGATGTACGCCCGCTGCTGGGCGTTGAACGTCACCACCCCGATCGACGGCGACCGGTCCGGCGACGCGGCGAACCGGCGGGCGATCTCGGCGACCACCGCCGCCGCCTCCACCGGGTTGGTCCGCAACGTCGTCCGCGACCCCGTACGGAGGAAGTGCCCGTCGACCCGGACCAGCGACACCCCGGTGCCCGGCCGGTGCGGGGCCGGGAACGTGGACAGCGCCCCGTCGTAGTAGTGGACGTTGCTGAACGCGATCAGCGCCTCGTCCTGGCTGCGGTAGTGCCAGAGCAGCCGGTGCCGCTCGACCCGTGCCTGGACGCACTCGGTGAGGATCGACTCCTCGTCGTCCACGACGTGCTCGTCGGCGTCCTCGTCCGCGAGCCCGCTCTCCGCGACCGAGGTCGGCGGCAGCTGCTTGCTGTCGCCGACGACGACCACCGACCGGGCCCGGCCCATCGCGCCGATCGCGTCCGCGACCCGGATCTGGGACGCCTCGTCGAACACGACGATGTCGAAGAGCCGGGTCGTGGCCGGGAAGAACCGGGCCAGCGACTCCGGGCTCACCAGCACGCACGGCAGCGCGGCCGTGATCACGTCGCCGTACTCGGACATCAGCGCGCGGACCTTGAGCCCGCCGCGCTGGCGGGCCAGCTGCCGGGTCAGCTCCCCGACCCGGCCGCCGGTGGCGCGCGGGTCGAAGCCGCGACCGGCCAGCACCCGCTGCGGCAGCAGCGAGACGAGCAGCTCCCGGACGGCCCGGGAGGCGTCGGTGAACCGGGCGATCGACCGCTCCTGCGCGGTCCGGTCGAAGCCGCTCAGCCCGGTGCTGTGCAGTCGCTCGGCCACGGCGGAGCGGGCCAGCCCGGCCTCGTACGCGGTCCGGGCGTCGTCCGGGTCGAGCGTGCCGTCCAGGACGGCCGTGCGGGCCTCGTCGAGGTGGTCGGCCCGCAGCGGCTCCAGGTGCCGCAGCAGCTCCAGCCGGCGCCGCAGCGAGCCGAGCTGCGGGTCGGCCAGGGCGCGGTCGGCGCCGGTGGCCCGCCAGGTCGCGGACAGCCCGGCCGGGCCGGCCCAGCCGGCCAGCGTGGTGGTTCCGGTGGCGGCGACCAGCTCGGCCGCGGCGGTCGCGGCCTCCCGTACCGGGGCGGCGTCGAGGCCGGCGAGCGAGCGGAACGCGGCCGCCCGCGGCCCGGCGGCCGGATCCACGGCGGCGCCGAGCCCGCGTACGGAGGCGATCCGGGCGCCGAGCGCGGTGCCGGTGAACGGGCTCCAGCCGGCCGGCAGCGTCAGCCCGGGGATCACGGTCACCGAGTCGGCCAGCTCCCGGACCGCGGCCCGCAGCGCGACGAGCTGTCCGGTCAGGTCCGGGAGCCGCTTCGGCTTGACCGTCGCGTTCGGACGGAGGACCGGGGCGAGGCGGTCACGGACGGCGGTCAGCCGCCTGCGCCGGCCGACGAACCCGCTCGCGGCGGCGGTCCGGGCCGCGGCGTCGATCTCCTCGACCGGCAGGTCCAGCACCGCGGGCGTGACGACGTCCAGTCCGGGATGCGCGCGGCCCGCGAACTCGGCCGCCCGCCGGACGGCGTCGTCGGTCGCGGCCGCCCAGCGCGGGGTCCGTGACTCGTCCAGGACGGTGAGCGGGAGCCCGGCCGCCAGCAGGCCGGCCAGCGCGGCCAGGTCGCGGTGGTCGGCGAGCGCCGGGGCGAGGTCGGCCGGGAGCCCGCCCAGCGCGGCGTCGAGCCGGCGGGCCGCCCGGGCGGTGGCCTCGACGTCGACGCCCGCGGGCCGGTCGAGGAAACCCCACGGGTGCCGCGGTCCCGGCCGGGCCGGGTACGCGACCTCGGACAGCGTGCTGAACAGCTGCCGCACGCGGTCGACCGTCCCGGGCGCGGACGCCGTCAGCAAGGACTCCGGCACCGGCATCGCCCGGACCTCGTCGCCGTACGCCAGCTCGGCCTCGTGGGCCTCGTAGAGGGAGAGACCGGCGGAGTTCCGGTCGTGCAGCTGGTACTGGTAGCGGGTCAACGCCTGCCGGGCCGACCGCAGCCTGGCCGTCGCCACCTCGTGTCCCTGGACGTCGGCGGCGACCACGTGGTCGAGGCCGCGGGCGATCTGCTCCCGGACCGCGGTCGGCTTGCTGCCCTTGTCGTGCAGGTCGAGCGAGAGGGGGCCCATGCCGACCGCGTCCAGGCGGCGCTGCACGACGTCCAGCGCGGCCCGCTTCTCCGCGACGAACAGCACCCGCCGGCCCTCGGCGACCGCCCGGACGAGCAGGTTGGTGATCGTCTGGGACTTGCCGGTCCCGGGCGGCCCCTCCAGCACGAAGGTCCGGCCGGCGACCGCGTCGGCGATCGCCCGCAGCTGCGAGCCGTCGGCCGGGATCGGGCAGGCCTCGCCGAGCCCGTCGAGGTCCGGCACCGGGTCCGAGCGGACCGGGTCGGCGAACGCGTCCATCGGCGTCCGGATCAGGTGGTCGACCAGCGGGTTCGCCGCGAACGCCGGCCAGTGCTCGTCCAGGTCCTTCCAGAGCCGGAACTTCGCGAACTGCAGCACGGCCAGGTCGGCCGTCGTCTCGATCCGGTACGGGATCCCGCGCTCGGCCAGCGTCCGCCGGACCGCGTCGAACGCCGCGTCGACGTCGATCCCGGCGCCGTCCAGAGCCGGGTCGGCCAGCTCCGGCAGGGCGAGGTCGTGCACCTGGCGCAGCTTCTCCAGCAGGCAGTAGTTCGGCGTCGACGAGCCGGTGTCGTCCAGGCTCAGCCGGTAGTGGCCGCCGCGCCCGGCCGCCTTCAGCCGGACCGGGACCAGGACCAGCGGCGACCGCAGCGGCCGCCCGTCCAGCTCCCAGACCAGCGTGCCCAGCGCGAGGTAGAGGTTGTTGGCCCCGGTCTCCTCCACGATCGTGCGGGCCTTGTACGCCAGCGCCCGCAACCGGGTCTGGTACGCGGCCGCCGGCACGTCCACGTGCACGGTCTGCCGGCCGGTGAGCAGCTCGACCAGCCGGTCCGCGGGCAGCTCCCGCCCGTGCCGTACGCCCCGCTCCCGGTCCACCTCGGACAGCTCGTCCGACGGCCGCAGGACCAGCGACCGTCCACTGTGGAGGAGGTCCTCCAGCGCGGCGATCCCGCCGTCCGGGACCGTGACCGAGAGGGCCGAGCGGGCGGTGAAGTTCAGCAGCCGGTTGCGCAGGCTCAGGTCCAGCAGGGCGTTCTTCCAGCGGGCGACCCGGGCCGGCTCGGCCGGGCGCGCCGGGGCGCCGGCGGCCGGCGTCGGGGGCGGCGCGGTCACGACCGACGCGGGCGCGGTGTAGACGCTGACCCGGACGGTGCCGTCCGCGTCGCGGGTCCGGGCCGGCAGCGGCACGATCCCGTTCAGCCGGGCCTCGTGCACGTCCACGACCGCGACCGCAGTGGCGGCCACCGGCGGCCGGGTCGCCTCCGATCCGGTCAGCGTGGTCGTCTCGACCAGCCCGATCCGGCCCAGGTCGACCTGGTTGACGGCGGCCATCGGGTCCAGCTCGGCGATCGTGCCGAGCGAGGACTCCTCCCGCCACCAGCCGAGGAACGCGTGGCCCGCGGCGATCCAGAGCAGCGGCCGGATCCCGGCCTGCTCCAGCACGGCCGCCATCGTCACCACGGTGTCCAGGCAGGTGCCGACGCCGTCGTCCAGGACCTCGGCCGGGGTGCGCACCTTCTGGCCGTCGTCGGCCCAGCTCGCCGGCGGCTCGGCGTACCGGATCCGGCGGGCCCGCATCGCGGCGAAGACGGCCCCGACGATCTCGTCCACCCGCTCCGGGCCGGCCTGGTAGCCCTGGATCGACGCGCTGCCGGTGGTGCGGTGCAGCCGGTCCGCGACCTCGGCCATGAACCCGTGCACGGCCGGGTGGTTCGGCATGACGTACGCGGCCAGCAGCTCCAGGGCCAGCGCCGGGGGAGAGGCCAGCCACTGCTGCGCCGCCAGCACCCGGGTGGGCGCCGTCGCCTCCGCGACCACGACCCCGCCGACCTCCAGCGCGGCCCGGACGGCGCCCGGCCGCTGCTCCTCGACCTGCAGCATCGCCGCCGGGTCGAGGAGCAGCCGGAGGTCGGTGAGGACGGCCGGCTCGCCCGCGACCAGGTCGAGCAGCACCTCCTGCGGCGCGCCCAGCGGGCCCGTCGCGTCCCGCACCGACAGCAGCAGCCGCGCCGCCCGTACGTCGGCCTCGACCCCGTCGATCGCCAGCCGGGACACCGCCGGGATGCCGACGTGCGCCATCGCGTAGCTGAGCACCGGCGTGGCGTCGATCGTGATCCCCGGCACCGGCCGAGCCTACGCAGCCCGCGTGCTCCCGGGCCCGCGGCGCCCCGGCGCCTCCGGTGGAGGGCTGCCGGGGTGGGGGCCGGGTGGTGGAGTCGCGGTCCGTCGGTTGACGGAGCACGGTGCCGGGATCGGCGTTTAGAGTCGGCGGCATGACGAGGGTCGTGGTGGTCGGAGGTGGGTTCGCCGGGTTCAACGCGGCGAAGGTGCTGTGCAAGCGGCTGGCCGGGGAGGCCGAGGTCGTCCTCGTGAACCCGACCGACTACTTCCTGTACGTACCGCTCCTGCCGGAGGTCGCGGCCGGGATCCTGGACCCGCGGCGGGTCGCGGTCTCGCTGCCGGGCGCGCTGCCCGGGGTGCGGCTCGCGGTCGGGACGGTGCACACCGTCGACCTGGCCGGCCGGTCGGTCACCTACCGCGACACCGACGGCGACGACCAGACGCTGACCTACGACCAGCTGCTGCTGACCAGCGGCAGCGTGAACAAGCTGCTGCCGGTGCCCGGCGTCGGCGAGCACGCGCACGGGTTCCGCAACCTGGCCGAGGCCGTCTACCTGCGCGACCACCTGGTCCGCCAGGTCGAGCTCGCGGACCAGGCCGAGGACACCGACGAGCGCTCGGCCCGGCTGACGTTCGTGGTGGTCGGGGCCGGCTACACCGGGACCGAGGTCGCGGCCCAGGGCGTGCTGGCGACGCGGGCGCTGCTGGCCAAGCACCCGCGGCTGGCGGGTGCGCGGGCCCGGTGGTTGCTGCTCGACACCGCGGACCGGGTGCTGCCGGGGCTGTCCGAGCGGCTGTCCGCGGTGGCGGCGCGGACGCTGGGGGAGCGCGGGGTCGAGGTCCGGATGAGGACCTCGGTCAAGGAGGCCACCGGCGACGGCGTGACGCTCTCGGACGGCAGCAGCGTGCCGACCCGGTCGCTGATCTGGTGCGTGGGGGTCCGGCCCGACCACCTGGTGGAGACGCTGGGGCTGCCGACCGAGAAGGGCCGGCTGGTCGTCGACGCCGACCTGTCCGTACCGGGGCAGCCGGGGTTGTGGGCCTGCGGGGACGCCGCCGCCGTGCCGGACCTGACCCGGCCCGGCGAGGTCACCGCGATGACCGCGCAGCACGCGCAGCGGCAGGGCGCCCGGGCCGGCAAGAACATCGCGGCGACGCTCGGCCACGGCCGGCGCCAGCAGTACCGGCACCGCAACCTCGGCTTCGTCATCGACCTCGGCGGCTTCGACGGCGCGGCCGACCCGCTCGGCGTCCCGCTGGGCGGGTTCCCGGCCAAGGTCGTGACCCGCGGTTACCACCTCAGCGTGATGCCCGGGAACCGGATCCGGACCGCGGTGGACTGGGCCGAGCACTTCGCGCTCGGCGCCCAGACGCAGCGGCTGGACCTCGTCCGCGGGGACGACGTACCGCTGCAGGACCAGCCCCCGGCCTGAGCCGTCGTGGACGCCAGGGCCGCCGTGGAGGACCTGATCGGCCGCTGGTCGCTGGCCCGCCGGGTCGCCGACAGGCGGACCGGCCGGCAGGGCACCGTCCGGGGCGAGCTGGTGATCGCACCGGACGGCGCCGGCCTGCGCTGGGCCGAGCGGGGCACGCTGCGGTGGGCCGGCACCGACCACCCGGTCACCCGCACGTACCTGCTGCGCGAGCACGCGGACGGCTGGTGGGCCGAGTTCGACGACGGCCGCCCGTTCCACCCGTGGCGGCCGGGTACGCCGGTGACGCACCCGTGCCGCGCGGATGTCTACAGTGGACTGGTCACAGTGGACGGTGACCGGATCCGTACGGTCTGGGACGTCCGCGGCCCGGCCAAGCACCAGCGCCTGGTGACCCGGCTAACCCGCGTGCGCAGCCAGGTCTGACCCGATCTGCTGGGGGGTCTCGTACGACTCGTAGCGGCGCACGACCTTGCCGTCGCCGTCGACGAGGAACTTGGTGAAGTTCCACTTGACCTCGTCGGTGCCGATCGTCTCGGGCTTCCGCTCCTTGAGGATCTCGTAGAGCATCCCGGCGGACGGGCCGAAGTCTCCCGGCGCCTGCGCCCGCAGGTAGGCCCAGAGCGGGTCGGTGGACGGCCCGTTCACGTCGATCTTGGTCGACATCGGGAACGTCACGTCGTACGTGGCCTTGCAGAAGTCCGCGATCTCGGCGTCCGAGCCCGGCTCCTGGTCGCCGAACTGGTTGCAGGGGAAGCCGATCAGCTGCACGTCGCCGCCGCGCTGCAGTGCCTCCAGCCCCTCGTACTGCGGGGTGAAGCCGCACTTGCTGGCCACGTTGATCAACAGCAGCGGCTGTCCGGCCCAGTCCGACAGCGGCTTGGTCGAGCCGTCGGGGAAGGTGACCGAGTAGTCGTACACGCTCACGAGAAAGCCTCTCTGGAAAGGAAAAAGGTTAGCGCGGAGCCATCCGGATCGCGCCGTCGAGCCGGATGACCTCGCCGTTGAGCATCGGGTTGGCCACGATGTGCTCGACCAGCGCGCCGTACTCGTCGGGCTCGCCCAGCCGCGAAGGGTGCGGCACCTGCCCGCCGAGGGAGTTGCGCGCCTCCTCCGGCAGCCCGGCCAGCAGCGGCGTGTTGAACAGCCCCGGCGCGATCGTGACGACCCGGATCCGGCGCTGGGCCAGGTCCCGCGCGATCGGCAGCGTCATGCCGACGATGCCGCCCTTGGACGCCGAGTACGCCGCCTGCCCGATCTGGCCCTCGTACGCGGCCACCGAGGCGGTGTTGACGATGACGCCGCGCTCCTCGCCGACCGGCTCGGCCCGGGCGATGCGCTCGGCCGCCAGCCGGATCATGTTGAACGTGCCGATGAGGTTGACCTGCAGGACCTTGACGAACGGCTCCAGCGCGTACGCCGAGCCGTCCCGGCCCAGCACCCGGCCGGGGGTGCCGATGCCGGCGCAGTTCACCAGCACCCGCAGGGTGCCGAGCTCGTCGGCCGCGTCCAGCGCGGAGGCGACCGCGTCCGGGTCGGTGACGTCCGCGGCCGCGAACACCGCGGCGCCGCCGAGGCTCGCCGCGACCTCGTCGCCCTTGGAGCTGGGCAGGTCGACCAGCACCGCCTTGGCGCCGGCCTTGACCAGCCGCCGCGCGGTGGCCAGCCCCAGTCCGCTCGCGCCGCCGGTCACGACCGCCACGCTGCCGTCGATGTTCACCCAGGCCTCCTTTACCGGCTCAGCTCTGCGAGCCGCTCGATGTCCCGTACCCGTTGCTCGTGCGTCGACGCCAGCGGGCTCGCGTTCAGGGTGGTCGCGCCCGCCTCCCGGAACGCCGCGACACGCTCCGCGACCGCCCCCGGAGGGCCGATCAGGGTCACCCCGCGGACCAGCTCGTCCGGCAGCGCCGCGGCGGCCTCGTCCTTGCGCCCGGCCAGGTAGAGGCCCTGCACGGTCGCGGCCGCGTCGGCGAACCCGTACCGGACCGCGAGGTCGTTGTAGAAGTTGCGGCCGCGGGCACCCATCCCGCCGACGTAGAGGGCGAGCTGGTCGCGGACCCGGGCCAGCGCCGCGGCCTCCTCCTCGGCGGAGGAGGTGATCGCGACCTGGGTGTCGACCACGATCTGCAGCGGCCCGAGCGCCGGGTCCCGCCTGGCCTTGCCGGCCGCGAGCGACTCTCCGAACGTCTCCTGCGCCCGCTCCGGGTAGAAGAAGACCGGCTCCCAGCCCTCGGCGATCTCCGCGGCCAGCGCGACGTTCTTCGGCCCGAGCGCGGCCAGCGTGATCGGGATCCGGTCCCGGACCGGGTGGTTGATGAGCTTCAGCGGCTTGCCCAGGCCGGTGCCGCCGTGCTCGGCGTCCAGCGGGACGGTGAAGTGCTTCCCCGCGTACGACACCCGCTCCCGGCGCCAGACCTGCCGGCAGATCTCGACCACCTCGCGGGTCCGCCCCACCGGGGCCGTGTACGGCACCCCGTGGAAGCCCTCGACGACCTGCGGCCCGGACGCGCCCAGCCCGAGGGTGAACCGCCCGCCGGAGACGTAGTCCAGCCCGGCCGCGGTCATCGCCAGCAGCGCCGGGGTCCGCGAGTAGACGTTGAGGATGTCCGCGCCGAGCTCCAGCGTGGTCGTCTTCGCGGCCACGTAGCCGAGCTGGCTGACCGAGTCGAACGAGTACGCCTCGGGCAGGAACACGATGTCCAGCCCGGCCTTCTCGTAGTCGCCGAGCTGCTCGACCGTCTCGGTGAACCCGCCGGCGTAGGCGATCGGCATCCCGACGCGCATGCTGTGACTCCCTAGGAACGAGCGGGTTTCTCGTACAGGTCCAGGACGCCGGCGGCGGCCTCCGCGCCGAAGAGCACCTTGCCGGCCACCTGCAGGTGGGTCCGCCAGTGTTTCTCCGCGCCGTCGCCGTCGCGGGCCTCGACCAGGTCGACCAGCTTCCCGTACGACCGGACCGCCTTGGTCATCGACGCCGGCAGCCCCGGCCGCTCGTACGTGCGGACGAAGGCGACCGCGACGTGGGTCGCCGCGACCTCACGCAGCACCCCGGCCGCCACCGCCAGCGCCTTGTTGCCGGCCAGCTCGACGACGAGGTCGTGGAAGCCGGAGGTGGCCCGGGCCCAGTCCTGCACCGGCGCGCCGTCGGTGGCCATCGTCTGCAGCATCCCGACATAGTCCCGCAGCCGGGTCACGGCCTCCCGGCGCCGCCGCAGCGCGAGCATCCGGGCCGCGGCCGGCTCGATCGCCAGCCGGGCCTCGTACACCTCGCCGATCGTGGTGCCGCTGATCTGCAGCAGGGTGCCGACGTGCCGGGCCGCGATCGAGAGGTCGGGGACGACGACCTGGGCCCCGCCGCGGGCACCGCGCCGGACCGAGAGCAGCGACTCCGCCTCCAGGATCCGGAACGCCTCCCGCAGCGTCGGCCGGGACACCCCGAACGACTCCTGCAGCTCGGCCTCCGGCGGCAGCCGACTGCCCGCCCGCAGCTCGCCGCGGACGATCTGGCCGCGCAGCCGGGCCGCGATCAGCTCGGCGGTCTTGGGCGCGCGGATCCCGGGCAGCACGGGGCTGAACAGCTCCGTGTACGGCGGCACGCCTCAGAGCCGCTCGAAGATGGTGGCGTTGGCGAGGCCGCCGCCCTCGCACATCGTCTGCAGGCCGTAGCGGATGCCGTCGTCGGTCATGTGGTGCAGCAGCGTGGTGGCGAGCCGGGCCCCGGACGCGCCCAGCGGGTGGCCGATCGCGATGGCGCCGCCGTGCACGTTGAGCTTGGCCGGGTCGGCGCCGGTCTCGGCCAGCCAGGCCAGCGGCACCGGCGCGAACGCCTCGTTGACCTCGAACGCGCCGATGTCCGAAATGGACAGTCCACTGCGGGACAGCGCCCTGAACGTCGCCGGGATCGGCGCGCCCAGCATCATCACCGGGTCGTCGCCGGCCAGCACCGCGGTGTGCACCCGGGCGATCGGCGTCAGCCCGAGCTCGGCCGCCTTCTCCGAAGTGGTCATCAGCAGCGCGGCCGCGCCGTCGCTGATCTGGGAGGCGTTGCCGGCGTGCACGGAGCCGTCCGGCTTGAACGAGGGCTTGAGGGCCGCCAGCGTCTCGGCCGAGGTGCCGCGGCGCAGCCCCTCGTCCACCGCGAACTCGCCCACCGGCGCGAGCTGCCCGGTCAGCGTGCCGGCGTCGATCGCGGCGGCCAGCTTCGCGTGCGAGGCGGCGGCGAACTCGTCCAGCTGGGCCCGGGACAGGCCCCACTTGTCGACCATGATCTCGGCGCCGACGCCCTGGTTGAACTGGACGCCGTCGTAGCGCTGGGACACCAGCGGACCGCCGGGAAAGCCGTAGTCGCCGCCGGCGAAGGAGGCGCCGAGCGGGACCGCGCTCATGATCTCGACGCCGCCGGCGACGGCCACGTCGTACTGACCGGAGATCAGGCCGGCGGCAGCGAAGTGGATGGACTGCTGGGAGGAGCCGCACTGGCGGTCGATCGTCACGGCCGGCACGGACTCGGGCCAGCCGGCCGCGAGCACGCCCATCCGGCCGACGTTGTAGCTCTGCTGCCCGACCTGCTGGACGCAGCCCCAGATCACGTCGTCGATCACGGCCGGGTCGAGGCCGGTGCGGGTGGCCAGCGCCCGCAGCACGTGCGCGGACAGGTCCGCCGAGTGCCACTGGGACAGCGAGCCCTTCTTCTTCCCCACCGGGGTCCTGACAGCGTCGACGATGACGGCATCGCGAGCGGGCATCGGGGCCTCCCGGGCGGCAGCGGCGCGAATAGTTACCTGTTTCAGACTAGCCGTCAGGCGGGTGAACACCATGTGACGGCGGCCACCGGACCCCGGAACAACGAGACCCCCGGGGCGTTGCCGACAGACATGACCTCCTTGCGCGAACAGCTGGGCCGGTACGGCGTGTGGCAGAGCTCGCGGGTGGCGACGCCCGAGCTCGCGGCCGGGGTGGAGGCCGCCGGGTACGGCGCGTTCTGGCTCGGCGGCGCGGCCGCCGACCTGGCCCTGGCCGAGCAGCTGCTCGACGCGACCGGCACGCTCGTCGTCGCGACCGGCATCGTCAACGTCTGGCAGGCCGACGCGGCGTCGGTGGCCGCGGCGTACCAGCGGGTGGCGGCCCGGCACGCGGACCGGTTCGTGCTCGGCATCGGCACCGGCCACCGCGAGATGTGGCAGCAGTACGAGAAGCCGTACGACACGATCTCCCGGTTCGTGGACGGGCTGCTGGCGGCCGGGGTGCCGGCGCAGCGGATGGTGCTGGCCGCGCTCGGCCCGAAGGTGCTGCGGCTCGGGGCCGAGCGGACCGCGGGCGTCCACCCGTACCTGGTGCCGCCGGAGCACAGCCGGCTGGCCCGGGCCGAGATCGGCCCGCAGCCGCTGCTCGCGCCGGAGCACAAGGTCGTGCTCGACGCCGACCCGGAGCGGGCCCGCGCGGCCGGCCGGGAGATCGTCGAGCGCTACCTCGGCCTGGTGAACTACACCAACAACCTGCGGCGGCTCGGCTTCACCAACGACGACCTGGTCGGCACCGGCAGCGACCGGCTGGTCGACGCGGTCGTCGCGCACGGCACGCCCGAGCAGGTCGCGGCCCAGCTGAACGCGCACCTCGAGGCCGGCGCCGACCACGTGACCATCCAGGCCCTCGGCGCCGACCCCCTGGCCGACCTGCAGCGACTGGCGCCCGCGCTCAGCGCGCCAGCTGGCGGCTGATCACCAGGCGCTGGATCTGGTTGGTGCCCTCGAAGATCTGCATGACCTTGGCCTCGCGCATGAACCGCTCGACCGGGAAGTCGCGGGTGTAGCCGTAGCCGCCGAGGACCTGGACGGCGTCGGTGGTCACCGTCATGGCCGCGTCGGTGGCGACCAGCTTGGCGATGCTGGCCTCCTTCCCGTACGGCCGGCCGAGGTCCTTGCGCCGGGCCGCGTCCAGGTAGCAGGCCCGGCCCGCCTGGACGCCGGCCTGCATGTCGGCGAGCAGGAAGCCGAGGCCCTGGTGGTCGATGATCGCCTTGCCGAAGGTCCTGCGCTCCTTCGCGTACGCCACCGCGTGGTCGAGTGCGGCCTGGGCCAGGCCGGTCGCGACCGCGGCGATGCCGAGCCGGCCGGCGTCCAGCGCGGCCAGCGCGATCGCGAGGCCCTGGCCCTCGGCGCCGATCAGCCGGTCGGCGTCGATCCGGACGCCGTCGAAGTTCATCGTCGCGGTGGCCGAGGCGGTCAGGCCCATCTTCTCCTCGGGCCGGGCCGCGGTCAGGCCGGGCGTCGAGGCCGGGACCAGGAAGCAGCTGATGCCGCGGGACCCCTCGGCCGTCCGCGCCAGCACCGTGTAGAAGTCCGCGTGACCGCCGTGGGTGACCCAGGCCTTGGTGCCGTCCAGGACCCAGTGGTCGCCATCCCGCACGGCCCGCATCCGCATCGCCCCCGGGTCGCTGCCGGCCTCCGGCTCCGAGAGGCAGTACGCGCCGAGCAGGTCGCCGCCGATCAGCTCCGGCAGCCACCGGTCGCGCTGCTCCCGGGTGCCGTAGTTCAGCAGCGGGAAGCAGGTCAGCGCCTGCACCGAGACGCCGACCCCGACCGACGCCCAGCGGGCCCCGATCTCCTCCAGCACCTGCAGGTAGACCTCGTACGGCTGGGCCGCGCCGCCGTACTGCTCGGGGAAGGGGAGGCTGAGCAGGCCGGCCTTGCCCAGGGTCGCGAACACGTCGCGCGGGAACCGCTCGGCCCGCTCGTCCGCGGCCACCCGGGGCAGCAGCTCGTGGTCGCCGATCTCCCGGACCAGCGCGATGAGCTCAGCCGCCTCCTCGGTCGGCAGCAGCCGGTCGACGGCCATCACACCGGCCCGAGCCGGGGGGTCGAGCCGAGCTCGGCCCGGGCGATGCTGCGGAGGTGGACCTCGTCGGGGCCGTCGAACAGGTGCATGGCCCGATGCCAGGCGTACATGGCCGCCAGCGGGGTGTCGTCGGACATGCCGGCGCCGCCGTGGACCTGGATGGCGCGGTCGATGGTGTTGGTCGCGGCCCGCGGGCAGGCGACCTTGGCCATCGCGACGAGGTTGCGGGCGGCCTTGTTGCCCTCGGTGTCGATCACCGCGCAGGCGGCGTGGCAGAGCAGCCGGGCCTGGTCGATCTCCAGCCGGGACTCCGCGACCTGCTGCTGCAGCATGCCCTGGTCGGCCAGCGGCCGGCCGAACGCGATCCGCGAGTTGGCCCGGGCCACCATCAGCGCCAGCGCCCGCTCGGCCGCGCCCAGCGCCCGCATGCAGTGGTGGATCCGGCCGGGGCCGAGCCGGGCCTGCGCGGCGGCGAACCCACCGCCCTCCTCCCCGAGCACGTTGCCCACCGGGACGCGCACGCCGTCGAAGCGGACCTCGGCGTGCCCGTGCTGGTCGTGCCGGCCCATCACCGGCAGGTCGCGCACGATCGTCACCCCAGGGGTGTCGATCGGGACCAGCACCATCGACTGCTGCCGGTACGACGCCGCCCCGGGATCGGTCTTGCCCATCGTGACCAGCACCTTGCAGCGGGGGTCGAGCGCGCCGCTGGTCCACCACTTCCGGCCGGTGATGACGTACTCGTCGCCGTCGCGCTCGATCCGGGTGGTGATGTTCCGCGCATCCGAGGACGCCACATCCGGTTCGGTCATCGCGAACGCGGAGCGGATCGTCCCGTCGAGCAGCGGTTCCAGCCACTCCTGCTTCTGCTGCGGGGTGCCCAGCAGGTGCAGCAGCTCCATGTTGCCGGTGTCGGGGGCGGCGCAGTTGATCGCCTCCGGGGCGATCTCCAGGCTCCAGCCGGTCAGCTCGGCGATCGACGCGTACTCCAGCTGGGTCAGGCCGGACTCCGCGGGCAGGAACAGGTTCCACAGCTCCCGGCGGCGGGCCTCGGCCTTGAGCTCCTCGACCACCGGCGGCACCGAGTGGTCCTCCGGTCCGACCTTCTGCCGGTACGCGTGGTAGTCGGCCTCGGCCGGGAGGACCTTCTCCCGCATGAACCCGAGCATCCGCTCGGTGAGGTCGGCGGCTCGGGCGGACGGGGGCGGCAGCGCCTGGCTCATAGGGCCAACGTAACCGGTCCGGCGTTGCTCAGGACCCCGGGATCTTCCGGAAATCCCAGCTGACGATCTTGTCCGGGTCGACCCGGAGCCAGGCGTGCCGGCCGTCCGGGACGTACTCGTCGACGCCGGCGTACTTGCGGGCGAACAGGCGCTCGGGCTCGGCCAGCTCCGGATGGCCGGCCGCGCCGCGCGGGACGTCGCCGACCGCGGTCGCGGTGCCGGTGAGCTCGACCCCGCGCAGCTCGCCGTACTCCTCGCCGGTGTCGACGACGACCGCGACCCGCGGATCGCGGGCCAGGTCGGTCCAGCGCTGGCTGCGCACGATCGAGTTCAGCCAGAGCGCCCGGCCGTCCCAGCCGAACCAGAGCGGGGCGACGTGCGGGCGGCCGTCGGCGCCGGTGGTGGCGACCCGGCAGGTCCGTTCGGTGATGAGGAACACATCGCGTTCCGCGTCGGTCATCGCGATCCGCCGGCTGCGCCGCTGCTCCCTCATGCCCGTGGCTCCCGCACCCGGATCAGCCCCTCCTGCATGACGGTCGCGACCAGCACGCCGGCCCGGTCGAACAGGCGGCCCTGGCACAGCGCCCGGGCGCCGCCGGCCCACGGCCCCTCCTGCTCGTAGCAGAGCCAGTCGTCGGCCCGGAACGGCGCATGGAACCAGACCGCGTGGTCCAGGCTGGCCATCTGCAGCCGCGGGTCGCCGAACAGCAGCCGGTGCGGCAGCAGCGCGGTCGAGAGCAGCATCAGGTCCGAGGAGTACGTCGCGGCGCAGGCGTGCAGCACCGGGTCGTCCGGCAGCGGCTCGGACGCGCGCATCCAGATCGTCTGGCGCGGCGGCGAGGTCTCGCCCCGGGCGGTGGCCATCGCCGGCGGCTCCGCCGGGAACCGCAGCTCGATCGGGAACCGCCGGCTGAACTCGGCGAAGTACGCCAGTGCCCGGCCGCTCTCGCCCAGCGTCTGCGCGGCCGGCGGCAGCCCGTCCGGGTCCGGCGTGGTCAGGCTCGGGACCTGGTGGTGCAGGCCCGCCTCGGCGACGTGGAACGAGGCCGACAGCGTGAAGATCGTCTCGCCGTGCTGGATGCCGACCACCCGCCGGGTGGTGAACGAGCGCCCGTCCCGGGTCGGGTCGACCTGGTAGACGATCGGCCGCCCGGGATCGCCGGGCCGCAGGAAGTACGCGTGCAGCGAGTGCACGGTCCGGTCGGTGCCGACGGTCCGGGCCGCGGCGACCAGGGCCTGGCCGGCCACCTCGCCGCCGAACACCCGGGTCTCGGTCACCTTCCGCGACCGGCCGCGGAACATGAGGTCCTCGATCTGCTCGAGGTCCAGGATCTGCTGCAGTCCGGCGGGCACGGGGGAATGGTGCCATCCACACTGTGTCTCGTGCTTGCCATCGCGCACCGGACGCCCGGTACCGCCCAGGACTGCCAGCGGCTCGCCGATCTCGGCGTGTCCGCCTTCGAGGTCGACGTGCAGTTCCTGGCCGGGGCCCCGGTGGTCTCCCACTTCCTGCCGCTCTACCGCTCGCTGCCGGCGCTGCGGCACGACCGCTGGCGGTTCACGGTGAAGGCCCGGGTCAAGGCCGAGGAGGACCTGGCCGCGGTCGTCGCCCGGGTGCCGGCCGGCTCGGCCGTGGTGATCGACTTCAAGAGCGAGGACGTCCTCGAGGCCAAGACCATGGTGGAGGTCCTGGAGGCGTCCGGCCGCCCGCCCGCGGGCTGGTACGTCACCGGCAAGGACGCCGGCAGCCTGGCCGTCTTCCAGGCGGCCGGCTACCGGACCTGGCTCTCGGTCGGTGCCCGGGGCGAGTTCGTGGCCGCGCTGAACGGCCAGCTGCCGGACGGGCTGGACGCGCTGACCGTCCGGCACACCTACCTGGACCAGGCCACGGTCGGGCGGCTGCGTACGCACGTGTCCCGGCTGATCGCCTGGACGGTGGACAAGCCGTACCGGGCCGAGGAGCTGCTGGAGCTCGGCGTCGCGGGGATCACCTCCGACAACCCGGCCGTGCACAGAATGGTCGCCGAGCAGGGCTGAGCATGTCGAGAACGGCCGCGCGGCCTCGACACCCCGGCGACGCAACCGTCCGGAGGAGGAAACGATGGAGCTGCTGACCGACGACATCGTGATGGGGGAGTCGCCGCGCTGGCACGACGGCCGGCTCTGGGTCTCGGACTGGGGCCGCGGGCTGCTGCTGGTGGTCTCGGCCGACGGGAAGACCGAGGTCGCCGCGACCGGGAAGGGGGCGTTCTGCTTCGACTTCCTGCCCGACGGGCGGCTGCTCGTGGTGACCGAGGGCCGGCTGCTGGCGGGCGAGCCGTTCGGCCCGCTGGAGCCGTACGCGGACCTGTCCGGGCTGGGGGTGTCCTACTGGAACGACATCGTGGTCGACGGGCGCGGCAACGCGTACGTCGGGGCGCTCGGGTTCGACTTCGGCTCCGGGGCGTCGTTCGCGCCCGGGGCGGTCGCGCTGGTCCGGCCGTCCGGCGAGGCCGTCCGGGTCGCGGACGGGGTCGCGTTCCCGAACGGGATCGCGGTCAGCGCCGACAACGGCACGCTGATCCTGGCCGAGTCGTACGGGAAGTGCCTCACCGGCTGGGACATCGCCGCCGACGGCACCCTGTCCGGGCAGCGGGTCTGGGCCGCGCTCGGCGACGGCGTCCCGGACGGCATCTGCGTCGACGCCACCGGCGCGGTCTGGTACGCGGACGTGCCCAACAAGTGCTGCGTCCGGGTCGCCGAGGGCGGCGCCGTGCTGGACACCGTGACGCTGGACCGGGGCGCGTTCGCCTGCATGCTCGGCGGGTCGACGCTCTACGTCGTGGCCAACCAGTGGGGCGGGGTCGGCAACACCGGCGACGGGAGGGTGTTCATGACGCCCGCGCCGGCGCCGCTGGCGGGCTGGCCCGGCTCCTAGAGCGCCGCGATCACCTCGGTGGCGCGGTCGAGCTCGGCCTCCGTGTTGTAGTAGTGCGGCGACAGCCGGACCAGCGGGTGCACCCCGCGGACCTCGGTGTCCAGCGGGTTGTCGACCGGCACGGTGAGCGTGACGTTGACGTCCGCGGCGGCCAGCGCGGCCGCGACGTCCGCGGCCGGCACGCCGTCGACGGCGACCGTGACGATCGCGCCGGTCCGGGCGCCCTGGTCGTACGGGGTCACCTTCGGCAGCGCGGCCAGCTGGTCGCGCAGCCGGGTACCGAGGGCGATCGCCCGCTGGCCGATCGCGCCCATCCCGAGCTCCAGCGCCTGCTCGACCGCGGCGCCGAAGCCGACCAGGTTCACGCCGCTGCGCTCCCAGGTCTCGAACCGCTGGGCGCCGTCCTGCCAGCTGAAGCCGCGGTGGCCGTCCCAGGTGGCCGAGCCGATCTCGACCACGGCGGGCTCCAGCCGGTCCAGCGCGTCGGTCCGGACGTAGAGGAAGCCGGTGCCCCGGGGGCCGCGCAGGAACTTCCGGCCGGTGCCGCAGAGCAGGTCGCAGCCGAGGTCGGTCACGTCGACCGGGAACTGCCCGGCGGCCTGGGTCGCGTCGAGCAGGTAGAGCACCCCGGCCGCGCGGGCGGTCCGGCCGACCTCCGCGGCCGGGTTGACCAGCCCGCCGAACGTCGGCACGTACGTCAGCCCGATCAGCTTCGTCCGCTCGTCGACCGCGTTCTCCAGCGCGGTGAGGTCGATCTGGCCGGTCTCGTCGTTGTCGATCACCACCAGCTCGGCGCCGGTGCGGGCGGCGGCCTGCAGGTAGCCGAGCACGTTGCTGCCGTACTCGGCCCGGCCGGTGAGGATGCGGTCGCCCGGGCCGAGCGGGACCGCGGCGAAGCCCGCGAACCAGGCGTGGGTGGAGTTGTCGAACAGGGCGATCTCGTCCCGGCGGGCGCCGAGCAGCCGGGCCATCCCGGTGTACGTGGCCTCGATGGCGTCGGCGGACCTCGCGGCCGCCTCGTACCCGCCGATCGTGGCCTCCAGCTCCAGCTGGTCGGTCATCGCCCGCAGGGTGCGGCGGGACATCAGGGCGGCGCCGGCGTTGTTGAGGTGGGCCCGGTGGGCGGTGCCGGGGGTGTCCGCGCGCAGCTGCTCGATGTCCATCCGTGGCCCCTTCCCGGTCCCGGCCGCCAGCATGCGCGTGTCGCGCTGGCGCCGGGGGGCCGGTGCTGGTGGGGTACGGCGGCCGGTCGCTCGTGTCGGTCAGCCCTGGCTCACGCGGCCGCCCGGGATCCCGGGTGGTCCGGCACGGCCCTGCTCGACCGGCGCCTGCCGGAAGCCTCCTTCCTCGGCCTCCGGCGGGGCCGCCCGGTGTGACCTGGTTCGCGGGACTCTCGACGGACCGTTGTCCGGTCGTTCATTGTGTGAACGTGAGCGAACTCGAGGACGAGATCGCGGACCGGTTCCGTGCGGTCCTCGGCCGGCGGCACTTCGTCGACCGCGAGTCCGGCGTGCTGCTGGTCTGGGTGCCGGCCGACCGCCGGGAGCTGGCCGAGCTGGTCGGCCAGGTCGAGCGGCGGCACCCCGCGACGGCCTTCAGCGTGCAGGAGTCCGGGTCCGCCCTCGCTGTCCGGATGAGCGCCCGCGACCAGGACCTGGCCGAGATCGAGGCCCTGTACGTGAAGGACGCTCTCTAGGGCTCGTTCCCCGCCGCGGGTCGTGCGGGCCCGGTCCGCGTGGACCTGCGTCGTCAGCGGGCCGGGCCGGTCGTCGTACCGGGGCGGAGGTGGACCGGGAGGATCACGTCGGCGGGGGTGTCGCCGGCCAGCAGGGCGGCGACCGCGCGCCCCGCGGCCTGGCCCTTCTCGGTGGTCGGCTGCACGACCGTGGTGAGCCGGACCGGCTCCAGCCAGGGCAGGTCGGCCCCGTCGAAGCCGGCCACGCTCAGCTCGTCCGGTACGGACAGCCCCCGCGCGGCCGCCGCCCGCAGCACGCCGGCCGCGAGCATGTCGCTCTGGGCCATGATCGCGGTCGGGCGCGGGATCCGGTCCAGCAGCGCGAGACCGGCCCGCTCGCCCTCCTCGATGGAGTTCGCGGCGGTCTCGACCGCGGGCGCGGCCGGGAACACCGAGCGCAGCCCGAGCAGCCGCTCCCGGGTGTCGCGGTAGACGCCGGCCGCCAGCCGCTCGTCGTCGATCGGCCCGCGCCGGTCGTCCAGCCGCAGCGGCATCGCCACCATCGCGACCTCCTGGTGGCCGAGCCCGGCCAGGAACCGGGCCAGGTCCGCGGTGCCGGCCCGGTCCTCGATGCCGATCAGCGGCACCCCCGGCTGCACCGGGCCCTCGACCGCGACCAGCGGCACCTGCCGGGCCCGTAGCAGCCGGAACGCCGGGTCGTCCTCCAGCCCGCAGGTCGCGAACACCGCCGCGTCCAGCGGCAGCCGGGCCAGCTGGGCCGGTGACGGCCCGGACCGCAGCGCGTCCCCGGCCAGCAGCAGCAGCCCGACGCCGAGCGAGCCGAGCTCCTGGGTCAGCCCGTCCAGCAGCGCGACCGCGATCGGGTCGCGGAACGCGTACAGCAGGCGTTCGCCGACGATGGCGCCGACGACGCCGCTGCGGCCGCGGCGGAGGGAGGCGGCCAGCGGGTCGGGTCCGGCGTACCCGAGCTCGTCGGCGGCCCGGCGGATCCGCTCGGCCGTGGCCGGGGTGACCCGGGGCGAGCCGGCGAAGGCCAGCGAGGCGGTCGAGGGGGACACCCCGGCCCGCGCCGCGACCGTGCTCAACGTCGCCCGCTCCCGTGCCACCGCATCCTCCGCGTCGTGATCGAATCGATTTGACAGGATAGTCCGAGCCGAGGTGAAGTGGAGCCTCGAATCGTTTCGATGAGGAGTGTGCGGGGTGCGGGAGGCGGCGCAGCGGGCGAAGGCTTCGGTCGCGATCGTGTTCTTGATCAACGGCCTGGCGTTCGCATCCTGGGCGGCCCGGGTCCCGGCCATCCGCGACACCCTGGGCCTGACCCCGGGGCAGGTCGGCCTGCTGCTGCTCTCGGTCTCCAGCGGCACCCTGGTCGCGCTGCCGCTGTCCGGGCTGGTCGTCGGCCGGCTCGGCCCGGCCCGGACCGTCGGCGTCGCGGTGGTGGTCGGCGCGACCGGGCTGCTCGTGCTGGCCCTCGGCCTGGCCACGACCACGGTCGCCGCGGTGTCCGCCGGCATGTTCGCGTACGGGATGGGCAGCAGCACCTGGGACGTCGCGATGAACGTCGAGGGCGCCGACGTCGAGCGCCGGCTCGGCCGCACGATCATGCCGCGCTTCCACGCCGGCTTCAGCCTCGGCACCGTGCTCGGCGCGCTGGCCGGGGCCGGCTGCGCGAAGGCCGGGATCAGCCTGGAGCTGCAGTTGCTGGTGACCACCGGGGTGGTGCTGGTGGCCGGGCTGCTGCCGCTGCGGGCGTTCCTGCCGGTGCAGGCGGCGCCGGCCAGCGGCGTGCGCTCGTCGGTCTTCGCGGCCTGGCGGGAGCCCCGCACGCTCGCGATCGGCCTGCTGGTGCTGGCCTTCGCGCTCTGCGAGGGGATCGCCAACGACTGGCTGGCGCTCGCGCTGGTCGACGGCTACCACGCCGCCCAGGCCGTGGGCGCGTTCGGCTTCGGCACGTTCGTCACCGCGATGACCGTGGGCCGGCTGGTCGGCGGCTCCTTCGTCGAGCGGTACGGCCGGGTCGGCACGCTGCGGGTGACCGCGCTGCTCGTGGTGGCCGGCGTGCTCGCGGTGGTCACCTCACCCGGGGTGCCCGGCGCGCTGGTCGGCGCGGTCTGCTGGGGCTTCGGCGCCTCGCTCGGGTTCCCGCTCGGGATGAGCGCGGCCGGCGACGAGGAGAGCCGCTCGGCGGCCCGGGTCTCGGTGGTCAGCTCGATCGGCTACACCGCGTTCCTGGGCGGGCCGCCGTTGATCGGCCTGCTGGCCGACCACGTCACCGTCCGGCACGCGATCCTGGCCGCGCTCGGCGCCGCCGTCGTCGGCTTCCTCGCCGCGGCCGCCGCCCGCCCGGTCCGCGCCCGGCAGGAGACCGCTGCCGCCGGCTAGCCGCCCCAGGGGACGCGCCGCCGCCGCGCCCGGGAAGTTCCTCCGGCGGGGCCCCTTCGCGGGCCGGGAACCGTGCCACGCTGAGGCGGTGACCCGCCGGCCCGCCAGGGCGCACGGCCGGCCTCGGACGACCGTCCATGCCGGCGTGTCGGGAGGCGGCTTCCCGTGACCCGCCGTGACGTGATCGCCGTGGGGGCCAGCGCCGGTGGCGTGGCCGCCCTGCAGGCCCTCGTCGGCGCGCTGCCGGCCGGCCTGCCCGCGACCGTGCTGGTGGTCCTGCACATCCCGGCCGCCGACCCCGACAGCCTGGCCGCGATCCTGGAACGGGCCGGCCCGCTGCCGGTCCGGCCGGCCGAGCACGGCGAGCCGCTGCGCGCGGGCGAGGTGCTCGTCGCCCGGCCCGACCATCATCTGCTCGTGATCGAGGGCCGGGTCGCGCTCTCCCGCGGCCCGCGGGAGAACGGCCACCGCCCGTCCGTGGACGTGTTGTTCCGCTCGGCCGCCCGTGCGCTCGGCAGCCGGCTGACCGCGGTGGTGCTGTCCGGCTCGCTCGACGACGGCGCCGCCGGCGGGGCCACGGTGCTGGCCCGGGGCGGCCTGGTGCTCGCCCAGGACCCGGCCGAGGCCCAGCACGACGGCATGCCGCTGGCCTGCATCGCCGCCACCGGCGCGCCGGCGCTGCCGATCGCCGCGCTGGCCCGCCGGCTGGCCGCGGACGCCGGGGCCGTGCTCGCGCCGCCGGTCCCGGTCGTGGCCGCGCCCTCCCGGTACACCTGCCCGGACTGCCACGGCGTGCTGTTCGAGCTCGACGCCGGCCCGGGCCGGCGGTTCCGCTGCCCGGCCGGACACGCCTGGTCGGTGACCGGCCTGCTGGCCGAGCGCGGCCAGGCGCTGGAGAGCGCGCTCTGGATGGCGCTGCGCAGCCTGGAGGACAAGGCGGCGCTGACCGCGCAGCTGGCCGCGGGCGCCCGCGGCTCCGGCCACGAGCTGACCGCGACCCGGCTGGCCGGCGAGGCCGCGGAGTCCGGCGCGGCCGCCGGGCTGGTCCGCCGGTTGCTGGTGGACAGCCCCGACGTAGCGTTCACCGACGATCCCGCCGTGCTCGCCGACGAGCCCGGCACCTCCCGCGGAGAGGCCCCGTGACCGACTTCGACGAGCACTTCGAATCGCTGCTGGCGTATCTGAAGGACTCGCGTGGCTTCGACTTCACCGGCTACAAGCGGACCAGCGTGATCCGCCGGGTGCAGCGCCGGATGCTGGCGCTGCCGATCGGGACGTACGAGGCGTACCAGGACTACCTCGAGGTGCACCCGGAGGAGTTCACAGCGCTGTTCAACACGATCCTCATCAACGTCACGAGCTTCTTCCGGGACGCCGAGGCCTGGACGCACCTGGAGACGGAGCTGTTGCCGGAGCTGTTGCGGCGCCGCCCGGACGGGGCGCTGCGGATCTGGAGCGCGGGCTGCGCGTCCGGCGAGGAGGCGTACAGCCTGGCGATCGTGCTGGCCGAGCAGCTCGGCGTGGACGAGTTCCGCCGCCGGGTGAAGATCTACGCCACCGACGTCGACGAGGAGGCGCTGGCCCAGGCCCGGCAGGCCGTGTACGAGCCGGGCCAGCTGCGCGGGGTCTCGCCGGAGCGGCTGGCGGCCTGCTTCGAGCCGGCCGGCCAGCGGTACGCGTTCAACAAGGAGCTGCGCCGCTCGGTCATCTTCGGCCGCAACGACCTGGTCCAGGACGCCCCGATCTCGCACATCGACCTGCTGGTCTGCCGCAACGCGCTGATGTACTTCAACGCCGAGACCCAGGCCCGCATCCTGCGCCGCCTGCACTTCGCCCTGTACGACAGCGGCGTGCTGTTCCTGGGCAAGGCCGAGATGCTGCTCAGCCACGACGACCTCTTCACCCCGATCGACCTGAAGCGGCGGTTCTTCCGCAAGGTCGCGGGGGGCGGCTCCGGGACGCTGCGCCCGTCGGGCACGGACTTCCTCGCCGTCGACAGCGCGGACGAGGCGGCCGGCCGGGCCAACGGGGTGCTGCGGGACGAGGCGTTCGCGGCCGGGTCCGGGGCCCAGGTCGTCGTCGACGGGCAGGGCCGGCTGAGCATGTCCAACTCCTGGGCCGACGCGTTGTTCGGGCTGACCGTCCGCGACCGCGGCCGGCTGTTCCAGGACCTGGAGCTGTCCTACCGTCCGGCCGACCTGCGCAGCACGATGGAGCGGGCCCAGACCGAGCGCCGTCCACAGTGGATCCGCGAGGTGCAGTGGAGCCGGGGCGACCAGTACAGCTGGTACGACGTGCACGTCGTGCCGCTGTTCGAGCCCGATGGCGGCGCCCCGCTCGGGATCAGCGTGCAGTTCGCCGAGGTCACCCGGCACCGGCAGCTGCAGGGGGAGCTGGAGCACGCCAACCGGCAGATCGAGGCCGCGTACGAGGAGCTCCAGTCGACCAACGAGGAGCTCGAGACCACCAACGAGGAGCTCCAGTCCACTGTGGAGGAACTGGAGACGACCAACGAGGAGCTCCAGTCCACCAACGAGGAACTGGAGACGATGAACGAGGAGCTGCAGTCGATGAACGACGAGCTCCAGTCCAGCAACGACGAGCTGCGCGACCGGACGTCCGAGGTCGGCCGGCTCAACGCGTTCATGGAGGCCGTCTTCACCGGCCTGCACGCGGGCGTGACCGTCGTCGACCGGGAGCTGCGGGTGCAGGTCTGGAACAGCCGGGCCGAGGACCTCTGGGGCGTACGGCGGGACGAGGCGGTCGGGCGGCACCTGCTCAACCTCGACATCGGCCTGCCGGTGGACCGGCTCAAGCCCGGCGTCCGCCGGCTGCTGGCCGGCGGCCCGGACGCGCACGACCAGCTGGTGCTGGACGCGGTGAACCGGCGGGGCCGGCCGGTGCGGGTCCGGGTGACCACCACCCGGATGCGTGGCGTCGACGAGCAGCCGGTCGGCGTGATCATCGTGATGGACGAGCAGGACCTGACCGGGGCCGACGGTCAGGAGCGGGTCGACGGCGCCGCCGGCCTGGAGACGTCCTCGACGAGCTGACGGGCGATGTCCCGCAGCTTCACGTTCGCCCGCTGGCTGCGCTGCGCCAGTTCGGCGAAGGCGGTGTCGGCGTCCCAGCCGTTGCGGGCCATGAGGACGCCCTTGGCCTGGTCGATGACCGCCCGGGAGATCAGCGCGTCCCGCAGCTGCAGCTCCTGCTGCCGCAGGTCGGTCACCGCGGTGTGCTCCCGCAGCAGCGCCACCCCGGCCCCGGCGAAGACCTCGGCCCGGCGCCGCTCGACCGGCTCCACCAGCTCGGGCAACCCGTAGAGGGTCAGCACACCGAGCGGCTCCGCCGGGCCGCCGAGCAGCGGCACCGCGAGCGCGGCGGTGGTACGCCCGGTGAGGCCGCGCCAGCGTGGGTCGTCGCCGAGGTCGGTGGTCGTGACCGGCTCGCGGCCGGCGTACGCGTCCCAGCCCGGGCCGTGGCCGCCGCGGAACTGGGCCCCCTCGACGGCCTGGGCGAGCTGGTCGGTGCTGAGCAGCGCGGTCGGCTCGCCCGGCGGCCCGATCACGACCCCGGCGGCGGTGGCCGGCCCGACGCCCTGCACGGCCAGCTCGGCCAGCCGGCGCAGGGCCGCGGGCAGGTCGCCGTCCACCACGGACACGGTGGCCAGCGCGCCGAGCGCGGTGAGCAGGTCGGCGCCGGTGGCACCGTCCCCCCGGGGCGCCAGGACCCAGCGGACCGCGGTGCCGAACGCGACCGGGACACCGGCCGCGACCAGGGCCCCGGACAGGCTCGGCGCCGAGGCCGGCGGCCCGGACGCGGGCAGCACGACCGCGTCGACCAGGACCGGTCCGTCCCGGCGCCGGGTGAGCGTGATCGTGAGGTGCCCGATCTCGTCGTCGCCGACCGCCCGGGCCAGGGCGGTCCGCAGCGTGCGGCGGTCCTCGGCCCGGACCAGGGCGGCCAGCGGCTTGCCCGGCAGCCGCTCCGGGTCGACCTGCATCAGCGCCGCCGCGGCCGGGTTGGCCCGCAGCACCAGCCCGTCCCGGTCGGTCTCCAGCAGCGGCACCGGCAGCGCGGCGGCCAGCCGGAGGCCGGCCAGGTACTCGGCCGAGCGACCGCGCAGCAGCCCGTCGATGAGCTCCTGCTGGGCCTGCAGCTCCTCGTCCGCGACACGCAGTTCCTCGCCGACCGTGGCGAGGCGTTCCTGCATGTCGTCCATGTTGTCCACCCTCCACCGTCCGGGGGCTGCGGAGAAGCGCTGGGAGCCAATCGTGTCCGTGTGTTTCGCCCGGGGGTGCCGCCGCGCCGGCACCCCCGGGCCTTCACCGCCTCACTCGGCGATGAGGAAGCCGTAGGTCACGCCGAGCACGCCGTCGACCGTCAGCAGGCCGAGCGCGCCGAGGCCGAGCACGGGCTCGTCCCGGCGCAGCATCTCGACCACGAACCCGGTCGCCACCACGGCGACGACCAGTACGAGCACGAACAGGAACCGCATGCGTCTCTCCTTCGCGGGCGCACGCCGGACTCCGGCGTACGACGAGGACGCGGTGCGCGGGACTCCGCCACCGCCCGGACCGGGACGCGCGTGATCTCCGCCCCGGGTCGGGGGCGGCGGGCGCGTCGCTAGCGGGCGGTGGGTGGGGAGCGGCCGCCGGCGGCCGGGACCGCGGCGGGGGAGAGGGCGGCGGACCGGCCGGCCGCGGCGGCCGGGGCGGTCCCGGCCAGGCTCCGGGCCGGCGTCGGTGGCGGGGCGGCCAGAGGTTCGGAGGCGCGGGGTTCGGGCCGGGGCGCGATCGCGACCGGGCTGATCCCCGGCGGCAGGGCCGAGCCGGTCGCGGCCGGGCCGGCCGCCGCCCCCGCCGCCACCGACGAGTACGGCGTGGCCCAGGCGCAGCCGACGCCGACCAGGGCGGCGAGCAGCGCGGACAGCAGCCCGGCCCGCACCCTGGTCCTCACCGCGAGGACTTTACCGGCGGCGGCCCGGCCGCGGGCCCGCTCAGCCGACCCGGCGGCGGGCGCCCACCTCCCGCTCGTACGCGTCCCGCGCCTCGCACGCGGTGTCCCCGTTGTCGCTGAACAGCCCGTCCACCCCCAGCCGGAAGAACCGGGCGTACTCGCTGAACGCGTCCCCGTACGCGCCGGGCTCGCTCCCGCAGCGCAGCTCCAGCGGCAGGAACGCGTTCTCGTTCCGGAACGTGTACGGCATGACCGCCAGCCCGGCCGCGTGCGCCTGCCGGACCAGCCGGGTGGCCGGCAGCGACCCGCCGGCCGGGTCCCGGGGCACGATCTGGGTCTTGTCCGGCCCGAGCACCCCGGCGTACCGGGCGATCTGGCGCAGCCCGGCCGGCCGGACCAGGTCCGCGTACGTCCGCGGGTCACCCGCCGCGACCAGGTCGTACGGCGCCCCGGTGGCCGCGGTCAGCTGGATCAGCCCGACCTGCAGCTGGGAGCGCAGCTCGACCAGGTTGGAGACCTCGAAGGACTGCACGTGGATCCCGGCGCCGGGCCGGTCGAGCCCGGCACCGGTCAGCGCCTTGACCAGGGCCGGCTCCAGCGGCAGCCCGCGCTCCCGGAAGTACGTCGGGTGCTTGGTCTCCGGCGCGATCCCGATCCGCCGGCCCTGCTGCCGGGTGGCCCGCTCGGCCAGCTCGATGATCTCCTCGAAGGTGGGGACCTGGTGCCGGCCGTCGTAGAGCGCGTTGTGCGGGCGCAGCTGCGGGATCCGCTCGACCGCCCGCAGCGTCCGCAGCTCGGCCAGCGTGAGGTCGTCGACGAACCAGCCGGTGACCGGCACCCCGTCCACGGGCCGGGTGGTGCGCCGGTCCGCGAACTCGGGCCGCCGGGCCACGTCCGTGGTCCCGGAGATCTCCGGCTCGTGCCGGGCCACCAGCACGCCGTCCCTGGTGATCACCAGGTCGGGCTCGATCACGTCCACGCCGAGCCGGACCGCCAGCTCGTACGAGGCGAGCGTGTGCTCCGGGCGGTAGCCGGCGGCGCCGCGGTGCCCGATCACTGGAAGGCTCATCGCCGCTCATCACAGGTGAAGCAGCCGACCGTGGCCCCAACTGCGGCTGAGCGTCAGGCGAACGAGTGTCTACACCGGATAGACGTTCAGCTCGGTCGCCTTCGCCGAGACCCAGATCTCGGCGCCCGCGGTGAGGTCGAGCTCGGCCACCGCGTCGGTGGTCACGTCGGCCAGCACGTCCGGCTTTCCGGTGACCGCGACCCGGACCCGGTCGCCGACCGCCTCCACCCCGGAGACCCGCCCGGCCCAGACGTTGCGCGGGCTGGACCGTTCGGGGTACGTCCGGTGCAGCACGACCGCGGACGGCCGCAGCGCCACGTGCACCTCGCCGGTGGTCCGGTCGGCGAGCACCAGCTCGCCGCCGCCGCCGTCGAGCTCGACCCGGTCGCCCCGAGCCGTGCCGCGGTAGAGGTTGAGCCCGAGCAGCCGGGCCACGTAGTCGGTCCGCGGCCGCCGGGCCACCTCGGCCGGCCGTCCACTCTGGACGATCCGGCCGCCCTCCAGCACGATCAGGTGGTCGGTGAGCACCATCGCCTCGACCGCGTCGTGGGTGACGACCACGGCCGGCCCCCCGTACGAGGTGAGGTGCCGGCGCAGGTCGGTGCGCAGGGTCAGCCGGGTGCCCGCGTCCAGCGCGGCCAGCGGCTCGTCCAGCAGCAGCAGCCGGGGCCGGTACGCCAGCGCCCGGGCCAGCGCCACCCGCTGGGCCTGCCCGCCGGACAGCTGCCGGGGCCGGTGCCCGGCGTGGTCGGCCAGGCCCACCTGCTCCAGCCAGCCGGCCGCCTCCGTCCGGGCGGCGGCCCTGCGCATCCCGCCGGCGCGCAGCCCGTACGCGACGTTGTCCAGCGCGGTCAGGTGCGGGAAGAGCAGGTAGTCCTGGAACACCACGCCGACGTTGCGGTCCTCCGGCGCCCGGCGGCCCAGGTCCTCGCCGTCCAGGGTGACGTGGCCGTCGGTGAGCGGCTCCAGCCCGGCCAGCGCGCGCAGCGCGGTCGTCTTGCCGGCCCCGTTCGGCCCGAGCAGGCCGAGCACCTCGCCGTCGGCGACCGCGAACGCGACGTCCACGGTGAACGTCCCCCGCCGGACCACGAGGTGCGCGTCCAGGCTCACGTGCCGGTCCCCACCCGCAGCACCCGCTCCCGCAGCGAGACCAGGATGATCACCGAGACCACCAGCAGGACCAGGGACAGCGCGATGGCCGCGTCCGGGTCGGTCTCCAGCGCCAGGTAGACCGCGATCGGCATGGTCTGGGTCCGGCCCGGGAAGTTGCCCGCGAAGGTGATCGTCGCGCCGAACTCACCCAGCGCGCGGGCCCAGCACAGCACCGACCCGGCCAGCACGGACGGCCCGATCATCGGCAGCGTCACCCGCCGGAACGTGGTCCACCGGCTCGCGCCCAGCGTCGCCGAGGCCTCCTCGAACCGCGGGTCGGCCGCCCGCAGCGCACCCTCCACGGTGACGATGAGGAACGGCATCGCCACGAACGCCTCCGCGATCACCACCGCGTACGAGGTGAACGGGATCGTGATGCCGAACCAGCGGTCCAGGTACTGCCCGAGCAGCCCGCGCCGGCCCAGGGCCAGGAACAGCGCGACGCCGCCGACCACCGGCGGCAGCACCAGCGGCAGCGTGACCAGCGCCCGCAGCAGCGACCGCCCCGGGAACGTGACCCGGGCCAGCACCCAGGCCAGCGGCACCCCGATGACGATCGAGACCGCGGTCGCCGCCGTCGCGGTGATCAGCGACAGCTTCAGCGCCTCGCCGACCGTCGAGTCGGACAGCAGTGCGGGCATCGTCCTCCACGGCGCCCGGACCAGCAGCCCGACCAGCGGCAGGACCAGGAACAGGATCGCGACGACCGCCGGTACGGCGAGCGGCCACGGGGCGCCGGAGCGCCGCCGCGGCCGCAGCCGTTCGGTGGTGGAGACCGTCACGGACCGGCGAAGCCGGCGTCCGCCAGCACCTTCTCGCCGTCGGCGGACAGCACGTAGTCGACGAAGGCCGCGGCACCGGCCGAGTTCGGTGCGGCCTTCAGCGAGGCGATCGGGTACGAGGTCGAGGCGTTCTGCGCGTCCGGGATCTCGATGCCCTTGACCTTGGCGCCGGCGGCCTGCACGTCGGTCTTGTAGACCACGCCCGCGTCGACCTCACCCAGCTGCACCGCGGTCAGCACCGACTTGACGTCCGCGCCCTCGGTCACCGGCTTGACGGTCAGCTTCTGCTTGTCGAAGACCTGCTTGGCGGTCGCGCCGCAGGGCACCTGGGCCTGGCAGAGCGCGACCTTGAGGCCGGCCTTGGTCAGGTCCGAGACCTGGGTGACCTTGCCGGGGTTGTCCGGCGGGACCGCGATCTCCATGACGTTGTTGGCGAACGTCGTGGAGCCGGTCGCCTCGTCGCCGATCTGCGTCATGTTCTTGGCGCTGGCCGAGGCGAACACGTCCGCGGGGGCGCCCTGGATGATGCTCTGGGCCAGCGCGGAGCTGGCGCCGAAGTTGAACTTCACCGTGGTGCCCGGGTGGGCCGCCTCGAACTGCTTGCCCACCGTGCCGAACGACTCGGTCAGCGACGCCGCCGCGAAGACGGTGATCGTGCCGGTGACGACGCTGCCGGAGGACGAGGCGGACGGCGCGGCGGATCCGGATCCGGACGCGCTGTCACTGGCGTTGTCGCCGCAGCCGGCGACGAGTGCGAGGGCGGCGACTGCGGCCGCCGTCCCGAGTAGACGCTTCACCGCTGCGGAACCTCCACCACGACATTGGTCGACTTCACGGCCGCGATGGCCACGACTCCGGGCTCCAGGCCCAGGTCGTCGGCGGCCTCGCGGCTCATCAGGGACACCACCCGGAACGCACCGGCCTGCAGCTCCACCTGAGCCATGACCTTGTCCCGGGTCACCCGGGTCACGATGCCCCGGAAGCGGTTGCGGGCCGACTCGGCCACGACGAGGCTCTCGGCGACCGGCACCGGCGGCGGCTCGGCGCCCTTGCGGACCAGGAAGTCGGCCAGCACGGCGCCGTCCACGGCCAGCCGGGCGCCGGGCTCCTTGAGCGTCGGCAGCCGTCCTGAGTCGGCCCAGCGACGCACGGTGTCGTCACTGACGCCGAGCAGCGAGGCGACCTCGCTGATCCGGTACGTCGGCACGGGGTGACGTTAGCACCGCGTCCGCGGGCCGTTGCGCGGAAAACGACCGAATGTGCGGTACGGACGCTCAGTGGCCGGTGGAGGAGAAGTGCATGTAGTCCGTCGGCGAGGTCCAGGACCCGCCCCAGGTCCAGCCGACGGCCCGGAACGCCGCCACCACCGGCCCGGTCGCGGTGATCACCCCCGGCAGCACCCGCCCCCGGTCCAGGTACGCGGTGGCCAGCTCCGGGATCACCCGCGTCCCGCTCAGGTACGGGTTCTGGAACGGGTTCACGTCGATCGCCCGGCCGAACGCGTGCGCGGACCAGGTCGTCGTCCCGCGGGTGGCCCGGCAGACGAACGCGGCGGTGGTGTTGCCGTCCCCGGTGGGCTTCGCGGCCACCTCGGCCGGGCTGGTCACCACCATCCGCTCCATCGGGAAGCCGGCCGCGAACAGCCGGGAGAACACGGTGACCGCCGCGTCGGCGATGTCCCGGTGCAGGAGCAGCTCGCCGGTGTGCGGCCGGCCGTCGAAGCCGCGGAAGGTGACCGTGACGTACCGGAGCTCGGCCAGGGTGACCGGGCAGCCGGCCGTCCAGGTCGAGCGCCGGACCACGCTGTCGGGCACCGGGGTGACGGTCGAGTGGAAGGCCCCGTCCGCGGGCGGCGGCAGCACGTCGGTGGTGACGATCCGGCGGTCGAGCAGCTCGGGTGGGGTCGGCCGGGCCGCCGGGTAGCCGGCCGGGCCGACCGCCAGCACCCGGGTGCCGAGCCAGCCCGGCGCCGGGCTCGCCCCGGTGTCCACCGGCGCCGGGGTGGTGGTGACCGGTTGCCGGGTCGTGGACGGCGCCGCCGCGGTCGGCACCATGGTCGGGACGGCCTGCGTGGTCGGCGCCGCGACCGGTGTGGCGGCGGGCGAACCGCAGCCGGCCAGCGCCAGCGCGCCGCCGACCAGCAACCACGCCCTGCGCCCCCGGCTCATCCCCTGAGGGTAGGTTCCGCCGGCATGAGCCTGCCGCCGGACTACTTCGACCGGCTGTACGACGAGTTCGAGGACCCCTGGGGCTTCGCCACCCGCTGGTACGAGCGGCGCAAGCACGCGCTGACCCTGGCCGTGCTGCCCGAGGCCCGCTTCGGCGACGCGCTGGAGGTCGGCTGCTCGATCGGCGTGCTCACCGCCGGGCTGGCGGAGCGCTGCGACCGGCTGGTGGCGATCGACCCCAGCGCCAAGGCCCTGGCCGCGGCCCGGACCCGGGCCCCCGGCGTGGACTTCCGGCAGGGGACCGTCCCCGGCGACTGGCCCGCCGGGACGTACGACCTGGTGGTGCTGTCCGAGGTCGGCTACTACCTCGACACCGACGACCTGTCCGCGCTGCTGGACTACACGGCGGCCGACCTGGCCCCGGACGGGTTCGTGGTCGCCTGCCACTGGCGGCATCCGGTCGCGGACTACCCGCAGACCGGCGACGCGGTGCACGAGGCGATGGCGGAGCGCTGGCCGCGGCAGTCCCGGATCGAGGAGGCCGACTTCCTGCTCGACGTCTTGCACCCCAGCGGTCCGTACACCGTCGCCACCCGCGCCGGCCTGGTGCACCCGCAGGACTAGCGGGGTCCGCGGGCGAGCTCGTCGCGCAGGGCCTCCAGAGCCGGCAGGGCGGCGAGGACGGCCTTCTGCTGGGTGGCCGGCAGCCGGCTGACCGCGGCCGAGACGACCGCGGCCCGGCCGGCCTTGACCCGCTCGTCGCTGCGCCGCCCGGCCCCGGTCGGCGAGACGGTGGCGCTGCGCAGGTCGCTGGGATCCGGCACCCGGCTGATCAGGCCCATCGTGTCGAGGATGCCGACCACCCGCGAGGTCATGGTCGGGTTGAGCCCCTCCAGCTCGGTCAGCTCGGAGATGCTGACCGAGCCCCGCCCGACCACCAGCCCGAGCACGGAGGCCTGGGTCGGGGTAAGCCCCTCCCCGGTCGAGGACGCGTTGAGCTGCCGGGCCAGCTTCGAGATGACCCGGCGCAGCCGGATCGCGCCCTCCTCGTCCATACCGCCATCCTCCCCGAGCCCACAGCGACGCAGATCATTTAGTTGCTTGCCGGCAAGCAGAGTACTGTCACCGGAGTGGCCGTCGTCCAGGTAACCGAGCCGGACCGGGCCGCTCCGGCCGGGAACGACCCGCTGCCGCGCCGCTGGACGATCTTCGCGATCGTCTCACTGGGCCTGCTGATGGCCTCGCTCGACCAGACGATCGTCGCCACCGCGCTGCCGACCCTGCAGTCCGACCTGCACGCCGAGGTCAACTGGAGCAGCTGGACGATCACGATCTACGCGCTCGGCCAGATCCTGGTGATGCCGCTGGCCGGCCGGCTGGGCGACCAGTTCGGCCGGCGCCGGATCTTCATCGGCGCCGCCGTGCTGTTCACCGTCGCCTCGCTGGCCTGCGGGCTGGCCGACGACATCTACCTGCTGGTCGCGCTGCGGGCCGTGCAGGCCATCGGCGGCGGCGCGCTGATGCCCTCGGCGACCGGGATCGTGTCCGCGCAGTTCGGCCGGGACCGGGACCGCGCGCTCGGCCTGTTCGCCAGCGTCTTCCCGATCGGCGGCATCCTCGGGCCGGTGCTCGGCGGCGTCGTGCTGACGTACTGGTCCTGGCGGGGCATCTTCCTGGTCAACGTGCCGATCGGCGTGGTGCTCGTCGTGGCCGCGGCGCTGCTGATCCCGCGCGGCGAGCGGACCGAGCAGGGCCGGGTGGACCTGCTCGGCATCCTGCTGGTCGGTACGACGCTGCTGCCGGCGATGTTCGGCATCGCCTACCTCGGCGGCGGGTCGGGCTCGGTGCTCGCCCCCGCGTTCCTGCTCCCGGAGCTGGTCGCGGTCGCCTCGCTGGTGCTGTTCGTCCGGCACTCGCGGCGCTCGCCGGACCCGTTCATCCCGGCCCGGCTGCTCACCGGCCGCGGCTTCGGCGTCATGAACGGGCTGAACTTCCTCTACGGCTGCGCCGCCCTCGGCTTCGGTGCGCTCGTCCCGCTCTACGCCGAGCAGCGCTTCGGCATCGGCAGCCTCGCCGCCGGCACGCTGCTCTCGGCCCGGGCCGTCGGCATGATCGGCACCGCGGCGCTGGCCGTGCTGCTCATCCGGCGCACCGGCTACCGGCGGCCGATGCTGCTCGGGTTCGGGCTGGTCGTGCTCGGCATGCTGGCGCTGGCGGCCGAGCCCTGGCACCTCTCGCCGTACGTGTGGCTGGCGGTCGCGGCCGCGGTGACCGGCGTCGGCATGGGCACTGCCACCCCCGCGTCCAACAACGCCTCGATGTCGCTGGCCCCGCAGGACGCGGCGGCCATCGCGGGCCTGCGCGGGATGTTCCGGCAGACCGGCGGCATCACCGCGATCTCGGTGACCTCGGCGATCCTGGCCCGCAGCGCCGACCCGGGGCTGACCCAGGCCTGGGTGTTCGTCGCGTTCGCGGTCATCCTGCTGGCCTCGATGCTGCTGATCTCCCGGGTGCCGGACTCGCGCGGCAGCTGGTAGCGCTCAGCCGACCGGGGCCATCCGGATGGCGATCTCGTCGCTGCTGGCGGCCCACTCCAGGAACAGCCGGGCGTCGGCCTCCGGCAGCGGCCGGGAGACCAGGAAACCCTGCACCGCGTCGCAGCGGGCGTCGCGGACCAGGGCCAGCTGCTCGGGCGTCTCCACCCCCTCGGCGACGACGGTCAGCCCGAGCGAGCGGCCGAGCTTGGCCACCGCGTGTACCAGCGAGCCGGAACCGTCCCCGCGTTCAGTACCGACCGTGCACATGCTACGTACTGAGAGTAATCAGTGCCGCCGCCTTGACCGGACCGCGGCCCGGCGTGGGTGTCACCCGGGGCCCGCGGAACCCCGTACCGTATGCCGGTCCCGGTCGAACGAGGGGGTGGACGCGGCGGAGATCGACGATTCGGTGGGCCGCGTCGCCGGCACCGAGGACGCCACCCCGCTGGTGTTCCGGGTGGCGGTCCGGCCCGAGGCGTACCTGCAGCTCGACGACGTGGTCGTGACCTCGCGGGAGGTGCCGGGCGCGGGTTCGGTGACGGTGGCCGGTGTGGTCACCGAGGTGACCGCGCGGCACGAGGGGGCGCAGTTCGCCTCGGACGTGTTCCTCATCTCCGACGGCGTGCTGCCGGCCCAGGTGCAGGAGACCGCCGAGATCGCGACCACCCGGACCGAGCCCGAGGTCTGGGTGCCGCCGCGCCCGGGCGCCGCGGTCTACCGGGCCGTGGACGAGGCGCGGGACCGGGCGCTGTGCTTCGACCGGATGGAGCGCAAGGTCCCGGTCGGCCTCGGCCGCGACGGCCTGCCGGTCTACCTCGACCTCGACTTCCTCGACGGCTCCCGCGGCGCGCACGTCTCGATCAGCGGCATCTCCGGCGTCGCGACCAAGACCAGCTTCGCGCTGTTCCTGCTGCACTCGCTGTTCCGCTCGGGCGTGCTGGGCAACCGGGCCACCAACGCCAAGGCGCTGGTGTTCTCGGTCAAGGGCGAGGACCTGCTGTTCCTGGACGCGCCGAACACCCGGCTCGACGACGGCGTGGTCGGCAGCACGGCCCGCAAGCAGTACGAGCGGCTGGAGCTGCCGGCCGAGCCGTTCCGGTCGGTCGCGTTCTTCGCCCCGCCCCGGCCCGGCGACGTCACCGGCCGCCCGAACGTCACCGGGCGGACCGACGGGGTGGGCGCGTTCTGGTGGACGATCGCCGAGTTCTGCACCCAGGAGCTGCTGCAGTACGTCTTCGCCGACGTCGAGGACGAGCGCAACCAGTACACGATGGTCGTGCACCAGGTCGCCACCCGGCTGCGCATGCTCGGCGCGCCGGCCGGCAACGACGGCGCCTGGAGCGTCGACGGGACGCTGCTGCGCACGTACGACCAGCTGGTCGACTTCGTGATCGCCAAGGTCAGCGACGACGACAGCCGGTACGAGTGGGCCGGTCCCGCGGTCGGCACCGGCACCGTCAACGCGTTCGTCCGGCGGCTGCGGTCCTCGCTCAAGGCGATCCGGCCGCTGGTGCGGGCCGACCTGCCGATGACCTCCCAGCACTCGATCTCGACCGAGGGCCAGCAGGTCACGGTCGTGGACCTGCACGCGCTGCCGGACCGGGGCCAGCGGTTCGTGGTCGGCGTGGTGCTGCGGGCCGAGACCGAGCGCAAGGAGTCGGCCGGCCCGGGCGGGCTGCTGTTCACGATGATCGACGAGCTGAACAAGTACGCGCCGCGGGAGGGATCCAGCCCGATCAAGGAGCTGGTGCTGGACATCGCCGAGCGCGGCCGGTCGCTCGGCATCATCCTCATCGGGGCCCAGCAGACGGCGTCCGAGGTGGAGCGCCGCGTCATCGCCAACAGCGCGGTCAAGGTCGTCGGCCGGCTCGACCCGGCCGAGGCCGGCCGCCCCGAGTACGGCTTCCTGCCGGCCTCGCAGCGGGTCCGGGCCACGCTGGCCACGCCGGGCGCGATGTTCGTGTCGCAGCCGGGCATCCCGGTGCCGCTGGCGGTGGAGTTCCCGTTCCCGGCCTGGGCCACCCGGCAGAGCGAGCGCGGCGGCCCCCCGGTCGCCCTGCCGTCCACTGTGGACGATCCGTTCGACCTGCTGCCGCCCGACGACGACCCGCCGCCGTTCTGAGGGTCAGCCGGCGTCCTTCGCGGCGTCCCGACCGTTCCCGCGGTCGATCTCGATCCAGGCGTTGACCCGGCCGTTCGCGCGCAGCTCGGTGGGCAGCGGTGAGGTCGGCACGGGTGATCCGGTCCCGCGCCGGCCGCCCGCCCCACCGCGCCCGGCCCCGGCCGCCCGTGGGCGGATCTGGGGCCTACCGGCGTGGACGGTCCGGTCCGGGCCGTCCGCGGACGTACGGTGTCGCGGTCGGCCGGCCCGGGAGGAGGGGACAGTGCGCTTCCTGCACACCTCCGACTGGCACGTCGGCAAGACCCTCAAGGGGCACGACCGGCTGCCCGAGCAGCGTGAGGTGCTGGCCGAGATCGTCCGCATCGCCGCAGTTGAGCAGGTCGACGCGGTGCTGGTGGCCGGCGACCTGTACGAGACCGCGACCCCGGGCGCGGAGGCCCAGCAGCTGGTGATCCGGACGCTGCTGGCGCTGCGGGACACCGGCGCGCAGGTGATCGCGATCGCCGGCAACCACGACCACGCGCCGACCCTGGACGCGTACCGGCCGCTGGCCGGGGCGGCCGGCATCACCCTGGTCGGCCGGGTCCGGCGGCCCGCGGACGGCGGGGTGATCGCCTTCGACGCCCGCTCCGACGGCTCGCCGGTCCGGATCGCAGCGCTGCCCTTCCTCTCCCAGCGGTACGCGGTGCGCGCGGCCGAGCTGCTCCAGCACACCCCGGCCGAGAACTCGGCCGGCTACGACGCCTGGGTCCGCGGCATCATCGCCGCGCTGGCCACCGGCTTCGACCCGGCCGCGGTGAATGTCGTGCTCACCCACCTGACGGTCACCGGGGCCGCGATGGGCGGCGGCGAGCGGCAGGCGCAGTCGATCTTCGAGTACCACGTGCCGGCGGCGGCGTTCCCGGCCGAGGCGCACTACGTCGCGCTCGGGCACCTGCACCGCCGCCAGTCCGTCCCGGCGCCGTGCCCGGTGCACTACAGCGGATCGCCGCTGCGGGTGGACTTCGGCGAGGTCGACAGCTCGCCGGTGGTGCTGCTGGTGGAGGCCGCGCCGGGGGTGCCGGCCCGCGTGACGGACGTGCCGATCACCTCGGCCCGGCGGCTGCGCACGGTCCGCGGGACGCTGGCCGAGTTGGCCCGGCTGGAGGTCGATGCGGCTGATCTGCTGAAGGTCGTGGTGGCCGAGCCGGCCCGGGCGGGGCTGCGCGAGGAGGTCCAGGAGCTGCTGCCGGGCGCGCTGGAGGTGCACGTCGAGCGGGCCGAGCCGGCCGGGCACACCCCGGCCCGGCCCCGGACCGACCGGGCCCCGGGCGAGCTGCTGCACGACTACCTGCGCGACCGGGACGTCGCCGACCCCCGGGTCGAGGCCCTCTTCGCCCGGCTGCACGACGCCCTCGTCGCGGGAGAGACAGCGTGAGGCCGGTCCAGCTGGACCTCGACGGGTTCGGCTCGTTCCGGACACCGTCCACTGTGGACTTCCGCGACGCCGACTGGTTCGCGCTCGTCGGCCCGACCGGGGCCGGCAAGTCGACCGTGGTCGACGCGATCATCTTCGCCCTGTACGGCTCGGTGCCGCGCTGGGAGGACCGGCGGGCGGTCGGCTGGGCGCTGGCCCCGACCGCGACCCGCGGTGTGGTCAAGCTGGTCTTCGACGTCGGCTCCGAGCGCTACACCGCGGCCCGGGAGCTGCGCCGCTCGGCCCAGGGCAAGGTCACCGTGAAGAACGCCCGGCTGGAGCGGGGCGGCGAGGTGATCGCGGCCGACGGCGAGGTCAGCGCCGCGGTGGAACGGCTGCTCGGGCTCTCCTACGACCACTTCGTCCGCTGCGTGATCCTGCCCCAGGGGGACTTCGCCCGGTTCCTGCACTCCACCGCGAAGGAGCGCCAGGACACCCTGGTCGACCTGCTCGGCATCCGGATCTACCGGGAGATCGCGGAGCGGGCCCGGGCCGAGGCGGCGACCCGGCGCCAGCAGGCCGAGTTCGCCGCCGGCCACCTGGCCGGGTATGCGGACGCGACCGAGGCGGCCGAGACCGCCGCGGCCGGGCGGGCCGACGCGCTGCGGGCGCTGGCCGCGACCGTCGCGGCGACCGTGCCGGAGCTGGCCGAGGCCGCCCGGGCGCTGTCCGCCGCCGACACCGAGGTCCGCCGGCTGACCGGGGAGCGGACCCTGCTGGCGGCGCTGCGGGTGCCGCCCGGACTGGAGGAGCTGGCCGAGCGGGGCCGGACCGCGGCCGCCGCGCTGGCCCTGGCCGACGACGCGCTGGCCGGCGCGGAGAAGGTGGACACCGCCGCCCGCGACGCTCGCGACGACGCCGGCGACCGGGCCGCGCTGGAGCAGGCCCGGGACGCCTGGGCCGAGCTGGCCGAGGTGACCGCCGCGCTGCCGGCCGCGCTGTCCGAGCGGGCCGCGGCCGACGCGAGGGTGCAGGCGGTGGAGCGGGACGGCGCCGCCGCCCGGGAGGCCGTCACGGCGGCCGGAGAGCAGCGGGAGCGGCTGCGGACCGCCAACCTGGCCGCCGCGTTGCGTCCGCATCTGGTCGCGGGCGAGCCCTGCCCGGTCTGCGACCAGCCGCTGGCGATGCTGCCGATCGAGCACCCGGCCCCCGACCTGCCCGCGGCCGACCGGGCCGTCGCGGCCGCCGACGCCGAGGTGGCCCGCCTGCAGAAGGGCTGGCAGGCGGCCAGCCGGGCCGCCCACACTGCCGGCGGCCGGGCCGACCAGCTCGCCGCCCGGGCCGAGCAGCTGCGGTCGCGGCTGGCCGGCCGGCCGGACGCGGCCCGGGTCGGCGCGGCCCTGGCCGAGCTGGAGAAGGCCGAGCAGGAGGCCCGGGCCGCCGACCGCGCGGTCCGGGACGCCCGCCGGGCCCGGGAGGCCGCGGCCGCCGCCGACCGGGACGCCGGGGCCAGGCTGGCCGCCGCCCGGGCCGGGCTGGACGCCGCCCGCGACCCGCTCGTCGCCCTGGGCGCGCCACCGCCGGAGCGGGCCGACCTGGCCGCCGACTGGCTCGCGCTGGCCGACTGGGCGCTGGCCGCGGCCGAGCAGCGGGACGCCCAGGTCGTCGCGGCGGGTCAGGGCCGGGCGGCGATCGCGGCCACGCTGGCCGACCGGGAGGCGGCGCTGCGGGCGGAGCTGACGGGACACGGCGTCGAGATCGACCCGCGCCGGCCGCTGGCCGAGGCGGCGGAGCCGGCCGTGGTCGCGGCCGAGGGGCGGGCCCGGGGGACGGCGGCCCGGATCGCCGAGCGCCGGGCCGAGGCCGGCGCGCTGCGCGAGACCGTCCGGGCCGCCGAGGAGGACGCGGCCGTGGCCAAGCTCCTCGGGCAGCTGCTGCGGGCCGACGGCTTCGAGCGCTGGCTGCTGACCTCGGCCCTGGACGTGCTGGTCGCGGATGCCAGCGCGACCCTGCTGGAGCTGTCCGGCGGCCAGTTCGAGCTGACCCACGACGGCAAGGACTTCGAGGTCGTCGACCACGCCGACGCGGACAGCCGCCGGCCGGTACGGACCCTCTCCGGCGGGGAGACGTTCCAGGCCAGCCTGGCGCTCGCGCTGGCGCTCTCGGCCCAGCTGGCCGGGCTGGCCGTCGGCGGCACCGCGCGGCTGGACACGATCGTGCTGGACGAGGGCTTCGGCACCCTGGACGAGTCCACTCTGGACGTCGTCGCGTCCACTCTGGAGAGTCTCACCGCCGGCGGCGACCGGATGGTCGGCGTGGTCACCCACGTCGGCGCGCTGGCCGAGCGGGTCCCGGTCCGGTTCGCGGTCACCCGGACCGCGGCCGGCTCCAGCGTGGAACGGCAGGACGTATGAGGTTCTGGGTCGACGCGTGGGACCCGGCGTACGGGACGAGCCCGGACCAGGAGCCGCTCGGCAGCTCCGAGACCGGCACCGACCCCGCGCTGGAGGTGCCCCCGCCGCGGTGGCGTCCGATCCCGGCGCGCTCGCTCCAAGGCCCGGACGCGATCCACTTCGTCGACGGCGTCCGCCGGGTCGACGCGCACATGTGGTTCGAGTCCGACGGCGGTGCGGTCGCCGGCCTGGCCGCCTCGTACGCGGCCGGGGTGGTCAGCTGCCGGCGGGGCGAGGCCCGGGCCGACCTGATCCGGGTCAAGCGCGGGCTGTTCACCCCGGCCAAGGGCGTACCGGACCTGCGGATGAGGCTGGCCACGTACGAGGCCCAGAAGGCGGACGCGGACGACGACCTGCGGCTGTCCAACGCGCTGCAGGGGGCGATGGCCGACACCGAGGCCGAGTGCGCGCTGCTGGCCCGGACCGAGCCGGACGACCTGCTCGTGCTGGACGGGCCGCTGTCCCGGCGCGGCCAGCTGGCCCGGGTGCTGGGCATGGTCAAGACGCACCGGTCCCGCTACCTCGACCCGGGGCTGCACGCGCTGGTCGGCGAGCTCGGCCCGGCCGAGCGGACCCCGGTCTTCCGGCTCGGCTCGGACTGGCCGCGCTGCTCCTGGTACCTGCGGCTGCCCTGCCGGCCGGGTGCGCCCTGGGCCGGGGTGGTCCGGATCGAGTGCCCGGACCTGCCGCTGGAGGACGTGCTGGAGCTGGCCGCGCTGTCCCAGGCCGTGCTGCCGCGGTACGCCTCGGTCGAGCACAAGGACCCGCGGGCGCCGCAGAACCTCTACCCGATCGGCGGGCTGGAGCGGCTGCTGCGACGCCGGCTCGGCGACCGGCTGCTGCTGGAGCGGGCGCTCCGCACCGCCGCGGCCGGACCCGTGCTGGTACCCGCGTAGGGGCTTGTCCCGCCTGCACCCGTGCAGTCAGGTATGCCTTACCTGGACGGAGGTGGGATGGCGGGCGACCCGGCACGGCTGCGGTTCGGCATCGAGGCGGAGTTCGCGCTGGTGCACCGCGAGCGCGGGTTCTGCGACTTCAGCAGCCTGAGCTACGCCGAGGCGCAGCGGATCGTGGACCGGCTGCCCGACCACGGCGACCCCGACCTCACCCGCGGCGACCTCGCGGTCAAGCTCACCCGCTGGTACGTCGAGGGCGACGAGCGCTTCGACGAGGACGGCGCGTTCCTGGCCTGCGTACCCAAGGGACTGGAGACCCGGACCCCGGTCCGGCCCACGATCGCCGCGACCGTGGCCCAGCTGGCCGGGCAGACCGCCGAGCTGGCCCGGGCCGCGGCCGTGGACGGCTTCCGGCTGGCCAGCGTGGGCCGCAACCCCTGGCGGGACTACCGGCCGGACCCGCCGTACAACGGCTGGGAGACCGCGATGCACGCGCGGAAGCCGGAGTACGCGGCGCCCGAGGCGTACATGGTCGGGTACGGGCCGGACGTCAACCTCTCGCACCCGGACTGGGACCCGGACAAGGTCCTGGACGTCGGGCGCAAGCTCACCGCGCTGTCCCCGGCGCTGGTCCCGTTCTCCTTCTCCTCTCCTTTCGCCGCCGGCGAGGTGGTGGCGCTCTCGACCCGGACGCTGATCCGGGCGCCGGCGCGGCCGTCCGCGCGCGCGTTCCTGCCGGCCGCACGGCCGCCGGTCGGCGTCGCGGCCCGGATCCCGGCCGAGATCGGCCGGATCGAGTTCAAGGCCTTCGACGCCCCGCCCACCCCGGACCTGTACGGGCCGCTGCTCGCGCTGGTCGCCGGGCTCGCCCTGGACGACACGATCGGCGCCCGGGCCGACCGGCCCGACCCGGGCGCGCACGAGCGGGCGGCCCGGCACGGCTTCGACGATCCGGACACCCGGACGGCAGCCGGTCACGTTCTGGACGCGGCCGATCGGGCGCTTGCCGGTACCCTCGGCGGGGGAGTGCTGGAACCGCTGCGGCAGCTGCTGGATCGGCGCCGTACTCCCGCGCACGACCTGATCGACACCTTTCGCCGCACCGGTGAGATTCCCCTGCCGGAGCCGTACCGTCCCCCGGAGCGGGAGGCGCGTTGAGGAGCACGGTCGCCGTCGTCGGGTGCGGGCCGATCGGTGCGGCCACGGCGTACGGGCTGAGCCAGGCCGGCGTCGGCGGCGTCACGCTGGTGACCGGCGACGGCGGCACGGCCACGTACCGGAACTCCGGCGGCGCGGTCTGCTGGCACCGCAACGACGCCGAGAAGACCGCGATGATCAAGGCGACGGCGGACTTCGTCCGGCTCCGGGTCGCGGCCGGGGCCCGGATCCGCTACCGCGAGCAGCCTTACCTCTTCCTGGACGAGGGCGTGCTGGTGCCCGCGCTCAACCTGGCCGCCGGCGACCTGGTCGCCGACCTGGCCGGGCTGGCCGCGCAGGCCGGGGTGACCGGCGCCGACCTCGGCCGGGTCACCGGGATCGAGCCGGTCGACGGCGGTCACCGGGTGGTCGGGGACCGCGGCGTGCTGGAGGCCCGGGTCGTCGTGCTCGCGCTCGGCATCGGCAACGCGGACCTGGTCGACGTGCCGTACGGGCGGGAGAAGCGGCAGCTGTTCGTGCTCGACCTGCCGGTGGACGGGGACCGGGCCCGGCTGCCGCACCTGGTCGCGCCGATCGGCGACGGGTACGCGTACGTGTTCGTCAAGCCGATCGAGGACCGGCTGCGGCTGGTGCTGGGCCAGGAGGACCTGGTCGCCGACGAGGACCTGTCCGGCCCGGTCGACCACCTGGCCGCGCTGCTCGACGCCGGGGTCGCCGACCGGTTCCCGTTCCTGCGCCGGGCCGGCACCGAGCAGGTGCTCTGGGGCGTCGACTGGCGGGACAAGCTGCCCCGGATCACCGAGCACCGGCCCGGCTTGTTCTCGGTGGGCTGCGGCTCGGCCGTCCGGGCCTGCGTGCCGATCGGGGCCCGCGCGGCCGCCGCCGTGGCAGCTGTGCTCGCAGCCTGAGACCCGGTGCCGGCTGACCGGCGGGACGACCCTGAGACCCAGTGCCGGCTGACCGGCGGGACGACCAGGAACACGGGTAGGGCTGGTTCTTCCGCGCCCACTCCGTTAACTTAGGCTTGCCTTACCTAAGTGGAGGTGGACGAAGAGTGCCGAACCCGACCCCAGCCGAGCGGGCCCGGACGACCGTGCGGCTCTCGCCGTACCTGCGGGTGCGGACGCCCGGCGCCTGCGCCGAGGTGGACCTGCACGGCACCGACCCGGACGGGTCCGTGGTGCTCGTGCTCGCCGAGGACAACCCGGTGGTGACGGCCGTCCGCGGCGCCACCGGCGACCTGCCGGTCCTCGTCGACGCGGCCGACTTCTGCCCGGTGCCGGTCGCCGACCGGGTCCGCGGCCGGGTCCGGCTGATCGGCTGGGTGCACGAGCCGCTGCCGCAGCTGCGCCGCGAGCTCGCCCTGGCCGCCGCCGACCGGGACGGTGCCGGCGCGCTGCTGGACATCGGCCGGGGCCGGACCGTGCTCTACGTCGACGTGGTCGAGGTGCACGTCGCCGGGACGGGGACCGACCCCGACGACATCGGCGCGGTCGCGGTCCTCCGGCCGCCGGACTATGCCGCCGCCCGGCCCGATCCGCTGGCCGGTACGGAGGCCGCGCTGCTGGGCCACCTGGTCTCCGGCCATCCGGCCGAGCTGCGCCGGCTGGCCGCCCTGCTGCCGGCGGAGCTGCGGGACGGCGCGATCCCGGTCGCCCTGGACCGGCACGGTCTGGTGCTGCGGTCGCGGGGTCAGGACGTCCGGATCCCCTTCGGTGCGCCGGTGCACTGCGCCCGCGAGCTGCCCGCGCGGATGCGGGAGCTGCTGGCCCGGGCCGCGCCCGCCCCGGCCACCCGGCGCGCCTGACCGGCCGCGCGATCGGTCGCAGCGGCCGGACCCGGTGCCGTACCGTCCTGGGTGTTGGCTCGATTTGACACGGCGATATCTTCGAGCGGTCCCGGGCCGGTTCACGCCCACGAGCCCTGCCGGGACGCCGGACCGGACGGGAAAGACTGCCGTATGTCCTCGGATGTGACTCTGCCGCAGCCGGTCGACGACGCCGCCGACCGCGTCAACCTGCGGTCGGCCCGCCCGGCCGACGGCAGCGGGATCGACGGCCTGCAGCTGACCGCCCAGATCACCGCCATCGACGGCGTCAGCCTGGACGGGGTGGCGGTCCGCAGCCTCGATGCCGCCAACCCCCAGGACACCGCGCCCCGCCCGCTGGAGAGCCGCGCGCTGGCCGTCCAGTTCGCGGCCGTCGCCCGGGCCATGGCGTCCGCGCCGACCGTCGAGGCGACGCTGCAGCGGATGGTCGAGATCGCCAGGCTGATCGTGCCCGGCTGTCACCACGCCGGGATCACCGTGCTGCGCCGGGGCAAGCCCGAGACGCCGGCCGCCACCGACGAGGTCTCCGGCGAGGTCGACAAGGTCCAGTACGAGACCGGCGAGGGCCCCTGCCTGTCCGCGATCGTCGAGCGCGACACGTTCCGTACCGGTGACCTCGCCGAGGAGACCCGCTGGCCCAAGTTCTCCCGGCCGGCCGTGGAGCGGACCGGCGTGCGCAGCGTGCTGGCGTACCGGCTGTTCGCCGACGGGGACACCTTCGGCGCGCTCAACCTCTACTCGCGGGAGCGGGACGCCTTCGACGACGACGCCGTCGGGGTCGGCTCGATCCTGGCCGCGCACGCGGCGCTGGCCTTCGCCCGGGCCCGGGAGCGGGAGCAGATCTCCGGGCTGGAACAGGCCGTCGCGAGCAACCGGGCGATCGGCATGGCGATCGGCATCCTGATGGCGATCCGGCGGGTCGGGCAGGACGAGGCCTTCGATCTGCTCAGGACGGTCAGCCAGCGGACGAACCGCAAGCTGCGGGAGATCGCGGACGACGTCGTCCACACCGGACAGCTCCCGGAGCCCCCCGCCAGGTAGCCGTTCGGGGCCCGGCGGGACGGGCCGGGATTGTCCGCCTCGTCCCGGACCGGCTCCGATTGCCGCCCGCTGGCGAATCCGCTGGATCGGTTTTGACACCTCCGCCGGTGGATCACCGGACGGTGTTCGAAATGCCGACCGAAGATTGTTGCCGCCCTATGTCGGGCGCCCTACGGTCATGGTCAAGTCGGTGAGCAGGCTCACACCGACGCACCGAATCGTGGGAGGACGCATGCCGCAAGTGTCGAGGCTCGGCCCGGTCGGCGAGTTGGCCGCCGAGTTCGCCGGCACGATGATCCTGATCCTGTTCGGGACCGGGGTCGTCGCCCAGGTGGTCGCCGGTGGTATCGGTGACCACGACAGCATCTCCTGGGCCTGGGGCCTGGGCGTGACCCTCGGGGTGTATGTAGCGGGACGGATCAGCGGTGCGCACATCAACCCGGCGGTGACGATCGCGCTGGCGGTCTTCGCGGGGTTCTCCTGGCGCAAGGTCCTGCCCTACATCGGGGCCCAGACCCTCGGGGCGTTCATCGCCGCGCTGCTCGTCCGCTGGAACTACACCGAGGTCCTGGCGGCGGCCGACCCCGGCAACACGATCAAGACCCAGGGCGTGTTCTCGACCCTGCCCGGCAACGGCGTGCTGCCGGTGAGCGAGTGGGGCGCGCTGCGCGACCAGATCATCGGCACCGCGATCCTGCTGTTCCTCATCCTGGCGATCACCAACGTGCGGGCCACCCCGCCGCTGGCCAACATGGCGCCGCTGCTCATCGGCCTGCTCGTGGTCGCCATCGGCATGGCCTGGGGCACGGACGCCGGCTACGCGATCAACCCGGCCCGCGACTTCGGCCCGCGGCTGGCGTCCTGGCTGACCGGCTACGAGACAGCGTGGCGGGATCAGTACGGCAACTTCTACTTCTGGGTGCCGATCGTCGGCCCGATCATCGGCGGCCTCATCGGCGCCGGTCTCTACCAGTCCCTGGTCGGGCGGTTCATGCCGGCCGAGGGCTCCGACGCCGAGCCGGAGGCCGGCCGGATTCCCACCGACAACGAGACGCTGTGATCGAGCAGTCCGCACCACCGAGAGGAACCTCTGATGGCTGAGTTCGTGGGCGCCGTCGATCAGGGCACCACCAGCACCCGCTTCATGATCTTCGACCACTCGGGCAACGTGAAGGGCATCCACCAGCTCGAGCACGAGCAGATCCTGCCGCAGGCCGGCTGGGTCGAGCACAACCCGACCGAGATCTGGTCGCGTACCGAGACGGTCATCAAGACCGCGCTGAACAAGGCCAACCTGAGCGCGTCGGACCTGGCCGCGGTCGGCATCACCAACCAGCGCGAGACCGCGGTGGTGTGGGACCGCAAGACCGGCCGACCGTATTACAATGCGATCGTCTGGCAGGACACCCGCACGGACCGGATCGCCTCCGCGCTGGAGCGGGACGGCAAGGGCGACACGATCCGGCAGAAGGCCGGCCTGCCGCCGGCGACGTACTTCTCCGGCGGCAAGGTGCAGTGGATCCTGGAGAACGTCGACGGGGTCCGGGAGGCGGCCGAGCGCGGCGACGCGGTCTTCGGCAACACCGACGCCTGGCTGCTGTGGAACCTCACCGGCGGCACCGACGGCGGCGTGCACATCACCGACGTCACCAACGCCTCCCGCACGATGCTGATGAACCTCGAGACGCTCGACTGGGACGACGAGCTGCTCGGGTTCTTCACCATCCCGCGCTCGATGCTGCCGGAGATCCGCCCGTCCTCCGACCCCAACGGGTACGGCACGACCCGCGCCACCGGCCCGCTCGGCGGCGAGATCCTGCTCACCGGGGACCTCGGCGACCAGCAGGCGGCCACCGTGGGCCAGGTCTGCTTCGCCCCCGGCGAGGCCAAGAACACCTACGGCACCGGCAACTTCATGCTGCTGAACACCGGCACCGAGCTGGTCCGGTCCAAGAGCGGCCTGCTGTCGACGGTCTGCTACAAGTTCGGCGACGAGCCGGTCGTGTACGCGCTGGAGGGCTCCATCGCGGTCACCGGCTCGGCCGTGCAGTGGCTGCGCGACCAGCTCGGCATCATCCGCGGCGCGGAGGAGTCCGAGACGCTGGCCCGCGGGGTCGAGGACAACGGCGGGGTCTACTTCGTGCCGGCGTTCTCCGGCCTGTTCGCGCCGTACTGGCGCTCGGACGCGCGCGGCGCGATCGTCGGGCTGTCCCGGTTCAACACCAGCGCCCACATCGCCCGCGCCACCCTGGAAGCGATCTGCTACCAGAGCAAGGACGTCGTGGACGCGATGGCCAAGGACTCCGGGGTCACCCTGGACACGCTCAAGGTCGACGGCGGCATCACCGCCAACAACCTGTGCATGCAGATCCAGGCCGACGTCCTCGGCGTCACGGTGAGCAAGCCGGTGGTGGCCGAGACCACGGCGCTCGGCGCGGCGTACGCGGCCGGGCTCGCGGTGGGCTTCTGGAACAACACCGACGAGCTGCGCGAGAACTGGAACGAGGACAAGAACTGGCAGCCGGCGTGGTCGGATGAGCAGCGCCAGGCCGGGTACGCGGGATGGCAGAAGGCCGTGCAGCGCACACTGGACTGGGTGGAGGTCGACTGACCTGCCGTCCTGCTAGGAGGAACCACTGTGGGAACCGCCGTAGCGCTGTCACCCCGGGCCCGTGCCGAGGCACTGGACCGGATGGCGGAGACCGAACTGGACGTGCTGGTCATCGGGGGCGGCGTGGTGGGCGCCGGCTCCGCGCTGGACGCCGCCACCCGCGGCCTGCGGGTGGGCCTGGTCGACGGTCGTGACCTGGCCAGCGGTACGTCCAGCCGGTCCAGCAAGCTGCTGCACGGCGGTCTGCGCTACCTCGAGATGCTCGACTTCGGGCTGGTGCACGAGGCGTTGCGGGAGCGCGGGCTCATCATCGGTGAGCTCGCGCCCCACCTCGCCCGGGCCCTGCCGTTCCTCTACCCGCTGCAGCACCGGGTCTGGGAGCGGCCGTACGTGGGGTCCGGGATCCTGATCTACGACGCGATGGCGCTGGCGTCACCGGCCGGGGTGCGCGGCCGGCTGCCGCACCACAAGCACCTCACCCGGCGGGGCGCGCTGAAGATCGCGCCGTCGCTGCGCAAGGACGCGCTCATCGGCGCCGTGCAGTACTACGACGGCCAGGTCGACGACGCCCGGCACACGATGAACATCGCCCGGACCGCGGCCCACTTCGGCGCGCAGATCGCGACCCGCTCCCGCGTCGTCGGCTTCCTGCGCGAGGGCGAGCGGGTCACCGGCGCGCTGGTCCGGGACCTGGAGAGCGACCGCTCGATCCAGGTCAGGGCCCGCCAGGTCATCAACGCGACCGGCGTCTGGACCGACGAGACCCAGGCCCTGGTGGCCGCCCGCGGCCAGTTCCACGTCCGCGCGTCCAAGGGCGTGCACCTGGTCGTGCCCAAGGACCGGATCCACTCCGACGCGGCGCTGATCCTCCGTACGGAGAAGAGCGTCCTGTTCGTCATCCCGTGGGGCCGGCACTGGATCATCGGCACCACCGACACCGACTGGGACCTGGACAAGGCGCACCCGGCGGCGACCGCGGCCGACATCGACTACATCCTCCAGCACGTCAACTCGGTGCTGAACACCCCGCTGACCACCGAGGACGTCGAGGGTGTGTACGCGGGACTGCGGCCGCTGCTGTCCGGCGAGTCCGAGTCGACCTCGAAGCTGTCCCGCGAGCACATGGTCGGGCACGCGGCCCCGGGGCTGGTCGTGATCGCCGGCGGCAAGTACACGACGTACCGGGTGATGGCCAAGGACGCCGTCGACGCGGCCGCGAACGCTCTGGACGGGCGGGTGCCGAAGTCGGTCACCAAGAACACGCCACTGGTCGGCGCCGACGGGTACCACGCGCTGTGGAACCAGCGGCACCTCATCGCGCAGCGCTCGGGGCTGCACGTCGCGAGGATCGAGCACCTGCTCAACCGCTACGGCGCGTTGGTCGACGAGGTGCTTGAGCTGGTCGAGAAGGACCCGTCGCTCGGCGAGCAACTGCCCGGCACGCAGGACTACCTGAAGGCCGAGATCGTGTACGGCGCCACGAACGAAGGTGCTCGGCACCTGGACGACGTACTGGCCCGGCGTACCAGGATCTCGATCGAGGCCTGGGACCGTGGGGTCGAGGCAGCGGAAGCGGCCGCGCGGTTGATGGCACCGGTTCTCGGCTGGGACGAGGCGACGATCGAACGTGAGGTCTCCTTCTACCAGCAGCGGGTCCAGTCCGAACGCGACTCCCAGGACCAGCCCGACGACGAGTCCGCCGACAAGGTTCGCCTCGGCGCCCCGGACATCGTGTCACCGGCCTGAGGCTCGCCTTTACCCAGCTTGTTGCGTCCGAAGAACGGCGGGTTGTAGCCCTCGGTTCTTCGGACGTTGGCGTCTGTCAGCGGGGTGGTGGGTTGTTCCCGGCGATGATCTGGCCCATCGTGTCCAGCCCGGCGTTGCCGCCGGGCGGTTCACGGAGGTAGCTGTCGTGGGCGGCGACGGTGTAGTCGTACTGCGGCAGCTTGTTGCCGGGGGAGTAGGGCGAGTAGCCGCTCGTGGAAGGAATTGCCGAGCCCACGGGTGGGCCAGGCTCTGAGTTGTAGACGCGTGCGCCGAAGCCGTTCTCCGATGGATCGGCACCGAACACGCTGGTGTCGGCGATCGGGTCGTGGGGTGACTCGACCACCCAGACGTGCTCCTTGCCGACACTGAGCTGGTCCGCGGTGTCGACCCCGAAGCCGGGGCTCCCGGCGCCGATGATCTCGTCGGCCGCCAAGGTCCGGCCCTGGGACGCGGCGAAACCGGCGACCGTCGAGCCGTAGCTGTGGCCGACCACGGTGGTGTGCGCCGGCGGCCCGGGTGCGTGGGTCGTCCGCAAACCTTCCTGGAACGAGACGAGCCGCGCGGCACCGTCCTCGGCCTTGCCCGGCCAGATGGCGCCTGGGATCGAGTCGGGGGAGTCGTAGTCGAGCCAGGTGATCACGGAGGTGCTCGGTCCGTCGGCTATCTGTGGTGAGCCGGCCCGGACTGCCGCGCGGTGGAGGGCGTCGCCCTGGTTCAGCAGGCCGTCGGCCTGGCTGAGGTCGGTCAGTGAGCCGGGTACGAAGGTGGCGACGTTCTTCGCGGTATCCGGGTTGCCTCTGGCAACGATGAAGCGGCCTTCGCTGGACGGGTCGACGCCGAGCAGGAAGAATCCGTCCGCATCCCTGGAGACTGTCGGTTGCGAGTCGAGTCGGGCGTTGATGGCGTCGATCCCGCTGATCTTCCCGTTGATCCGGTCGATCTGGCTCCGGATCGCCGGGTTCAGGGATTGACCGCCAGGGCTGTGGTCGTCGAGGAGCTGGCCTTCCAGCCTGGTCCGTTCTGCCACCAGAGCCTCACGCTGGCGACCGATCAGGATCCGGTTGGCCTGGTCGCGGGCCGTCACCGGGATGCCGTCGCGGTTGCCGATCAGCTCCGGATGTTGCTGGATGAGCTGGGGCCGGAGCTCCGCGGGCACCTTGTTCCACCACGCTGCGACCTCCGCGGGACTCGCCCCCGGCGGCGGATACCCAGCCAAAGGATCAGCCCGTACTTCGGCCGCCGGGTCTGCGTTC
>DASYKU010000026.1 GCA_035995165.1 Mycobacteriales bacterium | reverse complement strand
GTCGCGGCGCCCGCGGTGCTGCCGTCGCTCAGCCCGTCCCGGCAGCAGGCGGCGGGCCCGTCCACCGCCTCCCCCGGGCCGACCCCGATCCCCGGCGCGGGCGTGAACGACCTGACCACCGTCTGGCCGTACGGGTCCCGGGGCGACGGGTTCCGGGCCGCTGCGGCCGACCAGGCCGCGGGCACGTACGGGGACCTGACCAGGCCGGACCAGGTCGCGACCCGCTTCGTGGGCTCCTACCTGGGGTCGGCGTCGCTGAGCGCGGAGCCGGCCGGGGCGTACCGGGCCGGGCTGCGGATGACCGTGCTCCGGCTCGGGCGGCCGATCTCGCTCGTGTACCTGGTCCGGGTCCGGATCGGTGACGACGCCCCGTACGTGGTCGTGGACGCGGTGGCGCCGGACGGGTCGCTCGGCCTGGACCCGTCGACGCCTTCCGGCGGGCCGTTCACCGCGCGCGGGACGGTCGTCCCCGGCGCCGTACCGCGGGTGCAGCTGCGGGCGCCGGGCGCGACGCCGGTGCTGTCCTCCGGGCGGGCCGCGGTGACCGGGGACCGGTGGTCGGTGGGGCTGAGCCTGCCGGACGGGACCGGGGCGGCGGCGCTGACCGCCTGGACGGTCGGTCCCGACGGCGTCACCGCCTTCGTCTCCCGCCCCCTCGGCTAGTCCCAGCGCGGTCCAGTCCCAGCGCGCGGTCCAGTCCCAGCGCGCGGTCTAGTCCCAGCGCGCGGTGCGCAGCGACAGGGCGGCCAGCGCGGCCGCCCCGGCGGTGGAGGTGCGCAGCACCGGCCTCCCGAGCCGGACCGCCGTCGCCCCCGCCAGCGCGAACGCCTCCAGCTCGGCGTCGTCCAGCCCACCCTCGGGCCCGACCACCAGCACCAGGTCGCCCGCGTCCGGCAGCGGCACCGAGACCAGCGGCCGGGCCGCCGACTCGTGCAGGACCAGCGCCCCGGCCGCGTCCGCGACCAGCGCGGCGACCTCCTTGGTCGAGGCGAGCGGCGCCACCGGCGGCAGCCAGGCCCGCCGGGACTGCTTGGCCGCCGCCCGCGCCACCGACCGCCAGCGCTCCAGCGACCGCTGCCCGCGGGCCCCGTCCCAGCGGGTCACCGACCGGCTCGCGGCCCACGGCACGATCGCGTCGACGCCGAGCTCGACCGCCAGCTCCACCGCGAGCTCGCCGCGGTCACCCTTGGCCAGCGCCTGGACCAGCACGAAGCGGGGCGCCGGCGGGTTCAGCCGCCGGACCGCGATGACCGCCAGCCGCAGCGAGTCCGCCCCGGCCGTGAGCACCCGGCAGTCCGCGACGCCGCCAGAGCCGTCGGAGAGGACCAGTTCCTCGCCCGCCCGCAGCCGCCGTACGGTCGCCGCGTGCCGGCCCTCGGCGCCGTCGAGCACGACCTCGCCGCCCGCGGGCAGCGCGTCCACCAGGAAGACCGGGGGCGTGCTCACCGTGTCCGCTTCTCGGACGGACCGTCAGGCGCAAGCGCCGGACGGCCGGCCCTCGTCGCTCCCCGCTCGCGCTGCGAGCCCACGCGCGAGCTCATCTGCCGTTGAACGCGTCCCGCATCTTGGAGAACAGTCCCCCGCCGCCCTGGCCGCGGGTGGAGACCGCCAGGTCCTCCCCGCGCAGGGTGGCGAGCTGGCGCAGCAGCGCCTCCTGCTCTTCGTCCAGCCGGGTCGGCGTCGCCACCGAGACGTGCACGTGCAGGTCGCCGCGGCCGACCCCGCGCAGGTGCGGCACGCCGCGGGCCCGCAGCGGGATCACGGTGTCCGACTGGGTTCCGGCCCGGATCGGGACCTCCTCGTCGCCGTCCAGCGTGGTCAGCGTGAGCGCGGTCCCGAGCGCGGCGGCGGTCATCGGCAGCTGCACGCGGCAGTGCAGGTCGTCGGCCTCGCGGCTGAAGATGTCGTGCGGCAGCTCGTGGATCTCCACGTACAGGTCGCCGGCCGGGCCGCCGCCGGGGCCGACCTCGCCCTGGCCGGACAGCCGGATCCGCATCCCGTCCTCGACGCCGGCCGGAACCTTGACCCCGACCGTACGGCGGGCCCGCACCCGCCCGTCGCCGCCGCAGCTCGTGCAGGGGGACGGGATCACGATCCCGGTGCCGCCGCAGGTCGGGCAGGGCCGGCTGGTCATGACCTGGCCCAGGAACGACCGCTGCACGCTCTGCACCTCGCCGCGGCCGCCGCAGGTGTCGCAGCTGGCCGGGTGGGTACCGGGCGCCGTGCCGGCGCCGGAGCAGATCGTGCAGACGATCGCGGTGTCCACGGTAAGGTCCCGGGAGACGCCGAACGCGGTCTCGGCCAGCTCCAGGTCGAGCCGGATCAGCGCGTCCGAGCCCTGCCGGACCCGGCTGCGCGGACCGCGCGCGGTCGAGGCGCCGAAGAACGCGTCCATGATGTCGCCGAGCCCGCCGAAGCCGGCCGCACCGAACGGGCTGCCGCCCCCGCCGCCCTGCGACAGCGGGTCGCCGCCGAGGTCGACGATCTCGCGCTTCTCCGGATCGGCGAGCACCTCGTACGCGGTGGTGGCCGCCTTGAAGCGCTCCTGCGCCTCCGGGTCCGGGTTGACGTCCGGGTGCAGTTCGCGAGCGAGCTTGCGGTAGGCCCGCTTGATCTCGTCACCCGTAGCGTCCCGGCGCACGCCCAGCACGCCGTAGTAGTCGATCGCCACCCTTATCCCGCTTCCTGGCACTCGATTGCCACGACTGCCAGTCTACGTGGCCGCGAAGGTCGCTGTGTCAGCGCGCGGCGGTTACCGAGACGCCCACGCCGCCGCGGGTCTGGCCGCCATAGCGGGCCTTCTCCCGCGTCAGGTCCAGCCGCTGGACGCTCGAACGGGCGGCCAGCACCTCGTCGGTGATCAGCTCGGCCGGGACCAGCCAGGACACCTCGAACTCGAGGCCGTCGGGGTCCTTGGCGTACAGCGCCTTGGTGGTGGAGTGGTCCGACGCGCCGACCAGCGCGCCCGCGTCGGCCAGCGCCTGCGCGATCCGCTCCAGCTCGTCGAGGGTGTCGACCTCCCAGGCGAGGTGGTAGAGCCCGACCTCGGTCCGGCCGGCGGCGGTGTCCTGCGCACCCGGCCCGACCTGGAACAACCCCAGGTCGTGGTCGTTGCTGCTGCCCTCCGCCTGCAGGAAGGCCGCACCCGGAGCGCTCATGACCTGCCGGAAGCCCAGCACCGCGGAGTAGAAGCCAACGCTCCGTTCCACGTCGCGGACATAGAGGACGGCGTGGTTCAGTCGCTGCACGGGCATGTCGATCTCCAATAGTTTTGGTACCACCCACGCTACCCTGAAGTAGTTGAGCGTTCAAGTAAGAGGAGGGCCTGTGAGCGGCTGGCTGGACGAGGACGAGCAACGCACCTGGCGCTCGTTCCTGGCCACCTCCGAGCTGCTGTACGCGGCGCTGGACCGGCAGCTGCAGCGCGACGCCGGGATCACCCACGCCTCGTACATCGTGCTGGCCATGCTGTCCGAGGCCCCGGACCGGTCGCTGCGGATGAGCGACCTCGCGGTCAAGGCCAACTCCTCCCCGAGCCGGCTCTCGCACGCGGTCGCCCGGCTGGAGGACCGGGGCTGGATCCGCCGCGAACCGGCCCCCAAGGACGGCCGCGGAACTGTGGCGGTGCTCACCGACGCCGGCTGGGACATGCTCGTCGAGACGGCGGCCGGCCACGTGGCCGCCGTCCGCGAGCACCTCTTCGATCGCCTGACGCCCGAGCAGGTGCGTGCGCTGGGTGACATCTGCGCGACCGTTCTGGACGGCTTGGACCCGAATCGAGTAGCGCGCCCCTGCTAAAAATGTGTGGCATGGGCCACATTGCCGGCACACAGCGCTGCGGAGAACGTTGTGCCGTGGTGATTTGTCGTCGGGATGAACGGGTCGGCCGGCTGGACAGCAGGCCGATCGACGACGGCCCGGGTGACCTCGGGGCCCGGCAGGGTATCGGCGGCACCGTGTGGCGACGGATCGCGGTGCCGGGGCCTCGACCCCGCGCACTGCTGGAGCTGCTCGTCATCGCGGCCATGTTCGGCGCGTACAAGCTGGGCCGGATCGTGGCGGCCAAGCACGTCGGCACCGCCTTCGACAACGCGTACGTGGTCTGGGACCTGGAGCGGATCCTGCACCTGCCGGACGAGATCTCGGTCCAGGCGCTGCTGCTGAAGAGCACGGTCGTGATCAAGGCCGCGAACGTCTACTACGTCGCGGTGCACTTCCCGGCCACCGCGGCCTTCCTGATCTGGCTCTACCTGCGCCGGCCGGCCGACTACCTCTGGCTGCGCCGGACGCTGGCGCTGCTGACCGCGTCCGGGCTGCTGGTGCACCTGGCCATCCCGGTCGCGCCGCCGCGGATGCTCGGCTCGCTCGGCTTCATCGACACCGCCGCCGTGTACGGCCCGGCCGTCTACGGCCCGCCGGCCCAGAACAGCCTCGCCGATCAGTACGCGGCGATGCCGTCGCTGCACATCGGCTGGGCCATCGTGGTCGCCATCGGCGTGATCACCACGACCCGCAGCCACTGGCGGTGGCTGATCGTGGCCCACCCGGTGGTCACCACGCTCGTGGTCATCGGCACGGCCAACCACTTCTGGCTGGACGGGATGGTCGCCGCGCTGCTGCTGGCCGGCTCGATGGTGGTCGCGCGCAGCCTGTCGCTGCTGACCGAGCCGCGGATCGAGGTGCCGGACTTCGTGCCGGTCCTCGACACCCCGGCCGTCCGGGAGCTTCCCGACCAGCCCCTTACCACCTCGTCGGACCTCGGCCGCGAGGATGACCGGGTCCTCGCGCAAGACCTGGGCCTCGCAGCGGACCTGGGCCTCGCAGCGGACCTGGGCGAGCGGGCGCGGGTGAAGGTGGCGGACCTGCCGGACCGGCTGCCGCCGCCGCAGCGGCGCGGCCCGTCCGTAGTCACCCACCCGGCGGTGCAGCCCGGCCGCCGCCGGCGCCGGCGACTAGGTCCCGGGGCCGAGGATCTGGCCGATGTAGCGGGCGACCGCGGCGACCGCTGACATCGTCCCGGCGTAGTCCATCCGGGTCGGGCCGAGCACGCCGAGCCCGCCGAGGGCGCGGTCGCCCGCGCCGTACCCGACCGAGACGACCGAGGTCGAGCGCAGCCCCTCGTACGGGTTCTCCTCGCCGATGCGGACCAGGACCCGGCTCGGGCTCTGCACCTCGCCGATCAGCCGCAGCAGCACGACCTGCTCCTCCAGCGCCTCCAGGACCGGCCGGATGGTGCCGGGGAAGTCCAGGGCGCCGCGGGTCAGGTTGGCCGTGCCGCCCAGCACGACCCGCTCCTCCGGTCGCTCCACCAGCGTCTCCAGCAGGACCGTGGTCATCGTGGTCAGCAGCGGGCGCAGCTCCGGGCCGGTCACCTCCGGCAGCGCGGTGACGATCTCCGGGGCGTCGGCCAGCCGGCGGTCCCGCAGCGCCGCGTTCAGCGTCGCGCGCAGGTCGGCGACCAGCGGCTCGCTGACCGGGACCGGCAGCTCGACGACCCGCTGCTCGACCCGGCCGGTGTCGGTGATCAGCACCAGCATCAGCCGGGTCGCGGCCAGGTGCACGACCTCGAGGTGGCGGACCGCGGAGCGGGCCAGCGACGGGTACTGCACGACGGCGACCTGGCGGGTCAGCTGGGCCAGCAGCCGTACGGTCCGGTGCAGGACGTCGTCCAGGTCGACCGCGCCCTCGAGGAAGCTCGCGATCGCCTTGCGCTCGGCCGGGGACAGCGGCTTGAACGCGGCCAGCCGGTCCACGAACAGCCGGTAGCCCTTGTCGGTCGGCACCCGCCCGGCGCTGGTGTGCGGCTGGGCGATGTAGCCCTCTTCCTCCAGCAGCGCCATGTCGTTGCGGATCGTCGCCGGCGACACGCCGAGGTGGTGGCGCTCGGCCAGCGCCTTCGAGCCGACCGGCTCCTCGGTGGCGATGTAGTCCTCGATGACGGCGCGCAGGACCTCGAGCTTGCGTTCCTCGAGGTTCACCGGCACCTCCCTGGCACTCTTGGTCGTCAAGTGCCAGCGTACCGGCGCGCGGGCGGGTCGGCACCGATCGTGTCCCGCCCGTGACCCGCCCGACGCGGGGGCGGTTAGGCTCTCCCCCGGCCAGCGGGGCCTGGAGGGGACTAGGGAGCGACGTGATCTTCAAGGCGGTTCGCGACGGCCGGCCGTACCCGGACCACGGGCTGTCGACCCGCGACTGGGCCAGGCTGCCCCCGCGGCAGGTGCGGCTCGACGAGCTGATCACCACCAAGCGGGAGCTGGAGCTCGACCGGCTGCTGGACGAGGACTCGACGTTCTACGGCGACCTCTTCCCGCACGCGGTGCAGTGGGAGGGTGATCTCTACCTCGAAGACGGCCTGCACCGGGCCCTGCGGGCGGCGCTGCAACAACGCAACAGCCTGCACGTCCGGGTGCTGAGCCTGGACGAGAACGAGGCGTCCGAGACGCCCGTCTCGGGGTGATTCGTCATACCGGCGTCGTCGGGACGTCGGTAGAACGTGATATCCCCTTACCGGCCTGTCCGGACTGTCCGGAACCGCAGGCGCGCCGGGGGTGGGAGTACGCATGAAGGACGGCCTGGCCGACGGCCTGGCACGGGTACGCGAACGGGTGGACGCGCTGCGCGGACGCGACGGTGGCTCCGGCGACCGGTACGTGCTGCTCTCGCCCGGGGCGGGCCGCCGGCGGCGGGTGGCCGAGGTCAGCGCGATGGCCGGGGTGGGCGTCGTGGTGCTGGCACTCGTCGGCGCCACGATCGCGCTGCGGCCGTCCTCGTCCGCGCCGCCCGCGCCGAACGGACCGGGACTGCCGGTGCCGGCCGAGTTCACCGAGTCCCCGTCGTCGACGCCCTCGGCGTCGTCGTCCGTGATCGTCGTCCCGGGTCCGACCGGGGGTTCGTTCCCGCAGCGGCCACGGTCGAGCAGCGCCCCGTCCGGGTCTTCGACGCCGACCGCGCCCGCGGCGACCACGCGGGCCTCGGCGACGGTGCCGCCGGCGACGCATCCCACGGTCACCACGCCGCCGGCCACCACGCCGGTGCCGCCACCGACGACCGTCCCGCCCACGGTCCCGCCGACAGACGAGCCGACCACGGAGCCGCCGCCCCCGCCGCCGGGCAACGGTGTGCCGCAACCCTGATTACACCCGTCCGGGTGAGGCTGTGCTTGGATGGCCCTCGTTCCGGGCGTTCTGCGGTTAGCGTCCGCCTGCGCCCCCGACGCTGCGGGTTGCTGCGCGGCGAGGAGGATTAGATGCCCGAGTCCGGCGAGTGGTTCTCCCCTCGCACGCGTCCGGAGATGCTGACGTCCGACGACCCGCCGGTCCAGGACGAGAAGCTCGACCGGCTGGAGATCCTGCCCGGGCCGGCGACCGCGCTCGGCCGGGTGCTCGCGCCGTTCCAGCACGGGCTGGCGTTCGTGCCGGCCATCGGCCGGCGGATCGTCCGGGTCGACGACGAGCCGTCCCGCTGGCAGCTGGCCGGCATGTGGACCACCGGCACGGCGATCGTGGCCGGTGCCGGTCTGGCCGTCGCGGCCGCGCTCGGCGGGGCGCCGGCCGGCATCACCCAGCAGATCGACCGGCTCGCGGTGCTGCCCGGGCTGGCCGGGCCGCAGTCCGCGGATTCCGATCAAGCGCCCGCGCCGGCGGCGGACAAGGCCAAGGGCGACCCGGCCACGGTCCGCACGAACGCCCGCACCTCGTCGGGCTCGCTGTCAGGCTCCTCGCGGACGTCGTCCTACTCCGGCAGCGGGTACTCGCTGGTGCCCGGCGTGCCGGGCGGCGCGGACCTCCCGGACGAGGTCGTCGTCGCGGCGGGCGGCGCGCCCGTCGCCGGTGCCCCGCGGCCGGGCAACCCGGCCCCGCCGGCCGGCGGCACGACCACGACCGCCAACCCGGCCCCGCCGGCGACCCAGAACCCGGCCCCCCCGGTCGAGACGACCGACCCCGCGCCGCCGGTGGAGACCACGGACCCCGCCCCGCCGGTCGACACGACCGACCCGGCGCCTCCGGTCGAGACCACTGACCCGGCGCCGCCGGTCGACACCACCGACCCCGCGCCGCCGCCGGACAACCCGCCGACCGCGGACCCGCCGCAGGAGGACCCGACCCAGGCCGACCCGGCCCCGGACCCGCCCGCCGACCCGCCCGCCGACGGAGCCGGCACCACCGACCCGGCCCCAGCCCCCACCACCCCGTAACCCGCACCTTGTGCGGTCACTGCCGAGGGGCGGCTGAGCGGCGCGGGTCAGTCGGTTAGGTCTCGGGCTACGGCGTCGGCGAGGAGGCGGCCGCGGAGGGTGAGCACCGCCCGGCCGTCGCCGTGCGCGTGCCGGTCGAGCAGGCCGTACCCGACCGCCTCCCCGGCAGCCTCCCGCGCCCGCACCGACAGCTCCCGCACCGCCAGCCCCTCGCGCAGCCGCAGCCCCAGCATCGTCGCCTCCATCCGCCGCGCCGGCGGATCCAGCAGCTCCCGCCCGACCGCCGGGCTCTCTCCCGCGTGCAGCTTGGCCGCGTACGGAGCCGGGTGCCGCACGTTCCACCACCGCACCCCGCCGACGTGGCTGTGCGCGCCCGGCCCGACACCCCACCAGTCGCCACCGGTCCAGTAGAGCCGGTTGTGCCGGGACCGCGCGGCCGTGCCGCGGGCCCAGTTCGAGACCTCGTACCAGCCGAAGCCGTTGCGGGTGAGCGTCTCGTCGGCCTGCACGTACCGGTCGGCCAGCACGTCGTCGTCCGGCTCGGTCAGCTCACCCCGGCGGACCTTGCGGGCCATCGCCGTGCCCTCCTCGACCACCAGCGCGTACGCCGAGACGTGGTCGGGCCCGGCCGCGATCGCCGTGTCGAGCGAGGTCTGCCAGTCCGCCTCGGACTCCCCCGGCGTGCCGTAGATCAGGTCGAGATTCACGTGCGCGAACCCGGCCCGGCGGGCCTCGGCCACCACGTCGACCGCGCGCCCCGGGGTGTGCTGCCGATCCAGCAGCTGCAACACGTGCTGCGCCGCCGACTGCATCCCGAACGAGATGCGCGTGAACCCGGCCTCCCGCAGCCGTTCCAGGTAGGCCGGGGTGACCGACTCGGGGTTGGCCTCGGTCGTCACCTCGGCGCCGGGCGCGAGCCCGAACAGGTCGTCGATCTCGCGCAGGATCGAGCCGAGGTGACCGGCCGGCAGCAGGGTCGGCGTGCCGCCGCCGAAGAAGACGGTGTCGACCTTCGGCGCCCGCTCGGCCAGCACGTGCCGGGCCAGCCGGACCTCCAGCATCGCGGTGTCCGCGTAGGCGGCCTGGGAGACGCCCGGCCCCAATTCCTGCGCGGTGTACGTCGTGAAGTCGCAGTAGCCGCAGCGCGTCGTGCAGAACGGCACGTGCACGTAGAACCCGAAGGGGTTGCGACCCAGCTCACGCCGGGCAGCGAACGGAAGCGCGCCGTCAGCGGGAGCCGGCACGCCGTCCGGAAGTCGGGAGGGCACGGCGGAACAGTGTTCCACTCGCCCTGGCCTAGGGTCGGGATCGTGACCGAGCTGGTGCATTTCTCCGTGTCGGGCGGGGTGGCGACGCTCACGCTGGATTCGCCGCCGAACCGCAACGCGCTCTCCGCCGCGCTGATGGAGCAACTCTCGTCCGGGCTCGCCGCGGCCGTCGCGGAGGACGCGGTCCGGGTGATCGTGCTGACCCACACCGGGCGGGTGTTCTGCTCCGGCGCCGACCTGAAGGGGACCGCCGCCGCCCAACAGGCCGGCGACATGCCGATCGCGTCGGTCCCGCACCTGCTCACCGCGCTGGCGCAGTCCCCGAAGCCGGTGATCGCCCGCATCGGCGGACCCGCCCGGGCCGGCGGGATCGGTCTGATCGCCGCCTGCGACATCGCGCTGGCCGCGCGGTCGGCGACCTTCGCGTTCACCGAGGTACGGCTCGGGGTGGTCCCGGCGGTGATCTCGATCCCGGTACTGCCGCTGCTGCAGCCGCAGGCCGCGCGGGAGCTGTTCCTCACCGGCGAGGTCTTCGACGCCACCCGGGCCGCCGAGATCGGCCTGCTCACCCGCGTGGTCGAGGACGCCGACCTGGACGCCGAGGTCGCCCGGTACGCCGAGATGCTCGCGCTCGGCGCCCCCGGCGCGCTGGCCGCCGCGAAGGACCTGCTGGCCCACCCGTCGACCGACTACGCGGCGATGTCCGCCCTGTCCGCCGACCGCTTCGCCGGCCCCGAGGGCCGCGAAGGCGTCGCCGCCTTCACCCAGAAACGCCGTCCCTCCTGGGCACCCCCCGCCCCCTGACCCGAGCCAACCGCTCCCGCCGGCCTTTCTGCCGGGCCTCACCGCCGACCGTCCCGGCCGGTCTTCCCAACGGCCGTCCTCGGGTCTCCAACGCCGCCGTCTCCAACACCGCCGTGTCCAACACCGCCGTGTCCAACCGCCGAGCCGCTCCGTTGCCAGAGCCCGGACGCATCCAGGGTCCGTCCCCAATCGCGGCCCGTGACCGTGCAGCGCGGGACGAGGGCCCGGCCCTCCGGCGACGCGGGTCTCAGTCGGCGGTGAGGAGGACGGTGAGCGGGCGTGGCGTCTCGGCCGCCATCGCCGTGGCGTGCTGGAGCACCTCGAGCGCGATCTCGTACGCGGTCTCGTCGATCTTGGACGCGCCCGTCCAGACGACGACGTGCGCCCCCTCCGGCAGCCACGACAGGTCGCGGAGCGCGTCGGAGAGCGCGTCCCAGTTCCGCCCGACCCAACCCGGGAACTCCAGCGCGCGGGCGAACTGGGTCAGCAGCTCGGCCTTGGTCGCCGCCGGCCCGACCCGGTGCACCGCCACCCCCTGCCGTTCCGCCTCCCCGATCACCTCCGCCGCGGGTCGCCGTACCGCCCGCACACCGGGCCGAAGCGACGTCACGGATCCACGACCCGGGCGAAGGACTCGTAGTGGTCGGCCGTGTAGTAGCGGGCGCCGTCCTGCCCGGCGATGATCCGCCGCGCCCCCCGGTCCCGGGACCCCGGTGTCGGCACCGTGTACTCGTGGTACCAGCCCCGCGCGTGCGACGGCAGCAGCCGTTCCACGTTGCCGAACACCGTCCCGTCCTGCGAGTACGGGAACGGCCCGCCGGAGTCGATCAGCTGCAGCACCTGCCGCGCCTGGACCGGCAGGTTCGCCGTCCGCACGGTCGGCAGCCCGTCCGCGCCCGTAGTGGCGGTGGGGCGGACGGTGGGTCCGGCCGTGACCGTCGGTCCGGTGGAGGCGGACCCGCTCGGGCCGGGATCGTCGGTCCGGACCGCCGAGAGCAGGTAACCACCCGCGAGCAGGACGCCGAGCAGCAGCAACGCGAGCAGCGGCCGGCGCGTGCGGAGCACCAGCCCACCCTAGAGCGCCCCCGCCGAGCCCACCCGGCGACCCGGCACGCGACCACGGCCGGGCCCGAGCGCAATAAGGTGATCTCGTGCTCGCCGCCTTCGCCACCGCACCGAACCAGTCCGACCCGCTCGCCGCCCTGGAGGTCGGCCCGCGCCCGGAACCGGAAGCGCCCGACGGGTGGACCACGGTCTCCGTCCGGGCCGGCTCGATCAACCACCACGACGTCTGGACGCTGCGCGGCGTCGGCCTGGCCGAGGACCGCTACCCGATGATCCTCGGCTGCGACGCGGCCGGCGTGGACGCCGACGGCAACGAGGTCGTCGTGCACGCGGTGATCCCGAGTGCGGGCTGGTCCGGTGACGAGACGCTCGATCCCCGCCGCACGCTGCTCTCCGAACTGCACCAGGGCACGCTGGCCGAGCAGGTCATCGTGCCCAAGCGCAACGTGGTGCCCAAGCCGGCCGAGCTGTCGTTCGAGGAGTCGGCCTGCCTCAGCACGGCCTGGCTCACCGCGTACCGCATGCTGTTCGTGAAGTCGGGGGTCCGGCCCGGCGCGACCGTCCTCGTGCAGGGCGCGAGCGGCGGCGTGGCGACCGCGCTCATCGCGCTCGGCTCGGCCGCCGGGTACCGGATGTGGGTGACCGGCCGGACCGAGGCCAAGCGCGAGGCCGCGCTCGCCCTCGGCGCCGACGCCGCGTTCGAACCCGGCGCCCGGCTGCCGAAGCGGGTGGACGCCGTGATGGAGACCGTCGGCGACGCCACCTGGTCGCACTCGTTGAAGTCGCTCGCGCCCGGCGGCACGATCGTCGTCTGCGGCGCGACCAGCGGCCCGAACCCCAAGGCCGACCTCAACCGCGTCTTCTTCCTGCAGCTCAACGTCATCGGCTCGACCATGGGCACCCGGTCCGAGCTCGAGTCGCTGATGGCCATGCTGGTCACCACCGGCGTCCGGCCGGCGATCGACACCGCCCTGCCGCTGAGCAAGGCAGCCGACGGCTTCGCCAAGATCGTCTCCGGTGACACCGCCGGCAAGATCGTGCTGACCGTCTGAGCCGGTCAGTTCCCGGCGTCGAGCCGGCGCAGCAGGTGGTCGCGGGCCGCCGCGTCCGCCGGACCGTTCCGTTCGGCCAGGTGCTCGGCCAGCTGCTGGCGGTGCGCCGGCTCCTTGTTGCCGCCGTACTTGAACTTGGCCCGGACGCCGGTCACCGTCAGCACCAGCCCGCGGATCCCGGGTAGCCGGCGCCGATAGTGCTCGTGCTCGGCGTCCGGCTCCAGGTAGCCACCGTCCGGTTCGAAGTGCGCCAGCTGTGCGCGCAGGATCTCCGTCTCCGCGGCCGGGTCGTCCACCACCTCGACGTCGCAGGACAGCTGCACGGTCGCGTAGTACGACGTCGGAATGCCCAGCTCGGACGGCGTGCCCGGCGCCGCCTGCCAGTCCGAGGGCAGGTACGTGTAGTCGTCGACGACGGTCAGCAACGCCCGCGGCCGCTCCCGCAGCGCCGCCCACACCGGGTTGGGCCGGGCCAGGTGCAGCCGGATCGTGGTGGCCCCGTCGTACAGGAAATGGGTCGGCACGACGATCGGCAGGTCCCGCCCGTCGCCGGGCGCGATGAGCTGCCCGAAGTCGTGACGCGACAGCCAGTCGCGCCATTCGGAGTCGTCGATCGGGGCGTCCCACGGATGTACGAGCACGTCGCCGATCGTGCCACCGGCACACGGTCCTCAGCACGGCCGAATCCCCGCCACCAGCGCCAGCGGGCTCACCCGGACCGCGAACGGTCGGACTGCGGTGAACGTCTCCGCCCCGACCACGTCCGCGACCGCCCGGTAGTCGCCGTCCTCGTCCAGCTCCAGCGCGATCAGCGCGGGCGTCTCCGGATCGACCAGCCAGTAGCCCGGCACCCGATACCGGGCATAGACCGACCGCTTGAGACAGCGGTCGACCAGGTCAGTCGCGGGCGAGCGGACCTCGACGGCCAGCAGCGGCGGCTCGGTCAGCTCGTCCCGCACCAGGTCTGCGTACCGCGCGACCATCAGGTCCGGCCGCAGCTCGGTCTGGCGGCCCAGCCGCACCGGGAACGGCGCCCCGAGCACCCGCAGGTCCGCCGGCGCGGCCGCCCGCAGGAGGCCTGCCAACGCGAGCACGGCATCGGCATGCCCGAATCCCGGTGACGGGCTCAGGAACACCGCGCCGTCGAGCATCTCGGTCATCATCGGCTCCTCCTCGGATCGAACCTCGCTCAAGGTTCCGACCCACCACCGACAACTTCCGCGCTCCGTCCACAGCCCTCGCCGTCGTCCCCAGCACCGCCCTCCTGGGTTGACAGCCGGCGGTCAGCCCCGCTTCTCGTCCGAGGTCGACAGCGCGGCGATGAACGCCTCCTGCGGCACCTCGACGCGGCCGACCATCTTCATCCGCTTCTTGCCTTCCTTCTGCTTCTCCAGCAGCTTCCGCTTGCGGGTGATGTCACCGCCGTAGCACTTGGCCAGCACGTCCTTGCGGATCGCGCGGATGTTCTCGCGCGCGATCACGCGGGAGCCGACCGCCGCCTGGATCGGTACCTCGAACTGCTGCCGCGGGATCAGCTCGCGCAGCTTGCTCGCCATCGAGACGCCATATCCGTACGCCTTGTCCTTGTGCACGATCGCGCTGAACGCGTCGACCGGCTCGCCCTGCAACAGGATGTCGACCTTGACCAGCTCGGACGCCTGCTCGCCGGCGGCCTCGTAGTCCAGCGACGCGTACCCGCGGGTGCGAGACTTCAGCGCGTCGAAGAAGTCGAAGATGATCTCCGCCAGCGGCAGCGTGTACCGCAGCTCGACCCGCGACTCGGACAGGTAGTCCATCCCGCCGAGGAGGCCGCGCCGGGCCTGGCAGAGTTCCATGATCGTGCCGATGTACTCGCTCGGCGCGATCACCATCGCCTTCACCACCGGCTCGTAGGTCTCGGCGATCTTGCCGCCGGGCCAGTCGCTCGGGTTGGTCACCACCTGCTCGGCGCCGTCCTCGGAGACCACCCGGTAGACCACGTTCGGCGCGGTGGAGATCAGGTCCAGGCCGAACTCGCGCTCCAGCCGCTCCCGCACGATCTCCATGTGCAGCAGGCCGAGGAAGCCGATCCGGTAGCCGAAGCCGAGCGCCCCGGAGGACTCGGGCTCGTAGACCAGGGCGGCGTCGTTGAGCCGCAGCTTGTCCAGCGCGTCGCGCAGCAGTGGGTAGTCCGAGCCGTCCATCGGATAGAGGCCGGAGAAGACCATCGGCTTGGGATCGCGGTAGCCGGCGAGCGCCGTGACCGCCGGTGCCACCGCATCGGTCACGGTGTCACCGACTCGCGACTGCCGCACGTCCTTGACGCCGGTGATGAGATATCCGACCTCGCCGACGCCCAGGCCTTCGGTCGGCTTCGGCTCCGGCGAGATCACGCCGACCTCGAGCAGTTCGTGGGTGGCGCGGGTGGCCATCATCCGGACCCGCTGTCGCGGCTCGATGAACCCGTCGATCATCCGCACGTAGGTCACGACGCCGCGGTACGTGTCGTACACGGAGTCGAAGATCATCGCCCGGGCCGGCGCGTCGGGGTCGCCGGTCGGTGCCGGAACATCCCTGACGATCCGATCCAGCAGGTCGGTGACACCCTGCCCGGTCTTCGCGCTGATCCGCATCACGTCCGACGGCTCGCAGCCGAGGATGTGGGCCAGCTCGGCGGCGTACTTCTCCGGCTGGGCCGCGGGCAGGTCGATCTTGTTGAGCACCGGGATGATGGCGAGGTCGTTCTCCAGCGCCATGTAGAGGTTGGCGAGCGTCTGGGCCTCGATGCCCTGCGCGGCATCGACCAGCAGCACCGCGCCCTCGCAGGCGGCGAGCGATCGGGACACCTCGTAGCTGAAGTCGACGTGACCGGGCGTGTCGATGAGGTCGAGCACGTGACCGTCCCAGGGCAGCCGGACGCTCTGCGCCTTGATGGTGATGCCGCGCTCGCGCTCGATGTCCATGCGGTCGAGGTACTGGGCCCGCATGTTGCGCTGCTCGATCACCCCGGTGGCTTCGAGCATCCGGTCGGCCAGCGTCGACTTGCCGTGGTCGATGTGGGCGATGATGCAGAAGTTCCGGATGAGGGCCGGATCGGTGGCACGGCTGGGCACGCAGGTCCGTTCGGGTCGTGGGGCGGTTCCTTCATCGTCCCACGTCGGGTCGGGTTGCCGGACAGGCACCGTTTGGGCCCACTCCCGCGCGGCTGGTAACCTGACTCGTCGCGCCGGAGCCCGCTTGGGTGCCGCGCGCCCACATTCCCGACGAATGACCCGAGGCTCCCGCGTGGCGAACATCAAGTCCCAGCTCAAGCGCATCAAGACCAACGAGAAGGCGCGCCTGCGCAACAAGTCGGTGAAGTCGTCCCTCAAGACGGCTGTCCGGCGGTTCCGCGAGGCCGCGGACTCCGGCGACCGCGAGCAGGCTGACGTCGCCCTGCAGTACGCGTCGCGCCAGCTGGACAAGGCGGCGAGCAAGGGCGTCATCCACCCGAACCAGGCGGCGAACAAGAAGTCGGCGATGGCGCAGCGCGCCAACGCCATCTGAGTTCCCGCTCAGTTCCACAGCTCCGCCGAAGAGCCGGCACCGAGGTGCCGGCTCTTCGGCATGTCTGCAACCCGCCCCAGGTGGCCTAGTCCGAGGTGGCCCGGGCGATGGCCAAGGCCTGGATGGCGGCCTCCAGCGCGTACGACGGATCAGCCGCCACGCCCTTGACGTCGGCATTCAGGTCGGCGACGGTCCGCATCGCCCGGCTCAGCCCGGTCGCGCTCCAGCCCCGCGCCTGCGACTGGGCGCGCTTGACCTTCCAGGGCGGCATCCCGAGCGAGCTGGCCATCGCGTACGGGTTGCCCCGGCCGGCGGAGCTGACCCGGGCGATGGACCGCACCCCGTCCGCCAGCGCGTCGGCGACCAGGACGTGCGCGACGCCCACCGCCAGCGCCCAGCGCAGCACCTCCAGCGCGCCCGGCACGTCCCCGACGACGGCCCGATCCGCGACCGCGAACCCGGTGACCTCCGCCCGACCCCGGTGATAGCGCGTGACCGCCTCGGCGTCGATGCGCCCGCCGGTGTCCGACACCAGCTGGGAGCAGGCGGTGGACAGCTCCCGCAGGTCGTTGCCGACGGCGTCGAGCAGGACCGCGACGGCCCCGGCGGTGATCGCCCCGCCGAACCGCCGGATCTCGGCCCGCACGAACGCCTGCCGTTCCTCGGCCCGGGTCAGCTTCACGCACTCGACGACCACCGCACCGGCCTTGCGGACCGCGTCGACCAACGCCTTCCCGCGCGCCCCGCCGGGGTGGGCGACCACGAGCACGACCTCGTCGGCCGGATCGGTCACGTACGACCGGAGCGCGTCGACGACGTCGGCCTTGGCCTCGTGCGCGCCACGGACCACGACGACCCGGCGACCGCCGAACAGTGCGGGGCTGAGCAGGTCGAACAGATCGGCCGCGGCGAGCTCGGACGCGGCCAGCTCCCGGATGTCGGCTTCGGGATCGGCGGCCCGGGCAGCGGCGGCGACCTCGGCGATCGCCCGGGAGACCAGCAGTTCCTCGTCCCCCAGCACCAGCCGCAGCGGGGCGTCCAGCGATTCAGCCACGCCGCCATCCTGGCACGGACGCCGGCCCGGCCCGGCGACGCGCACACCCGCGGTCACGGCGGCCTTCCGGACCGGCTGACGACCACGAGTTTCCGGTCCTGCACACAGAACGCGACGTCGCCCTCGAGGTCGGTCCGGAACGCCCGGGTGCCGATCCGGTCCAGCTCGTGGAGCAGCACCGGCGACGGATGGCCGTAGTCGTTGTCCTTGCCGACCGAGACGACCCCGACTCGGGCGCCGACCGCCCGCAGGAACGCCGGGCTCTGGTAGGCGCTGCCGTGATGCGGGACCTTGAGGACGTCGGCTCGCAGGTCGAGGCCGGACCGGACCAGCGCGTCCTGGGCTTCGACTTCCACGTCGCCGGTGAGCAGCAACGTCTCGCCGCCCGTCGCGACCCGGAGCACCACCGAGGAGTTGTTCGGGTCAGACCGGGTGCCGCGGAACGGCTCCCGCGGCGCGAGTACGTCCACGACCAGCCCGCCGAACTGCCGGCGCTCTCCCACCGAGACGGTTCGGACCACCAGGCCGTCGCGCCGGGCGCCGTCCTGTACCTCCTGCCAGCCGGTGGCCGGTTCACGCGACGGCCCGACATCGATCTCCCCCGCCGACCGTCCCCGCAGGACGCCGGCAAGTCCGTCGACATGGTCGGCGTGCATGTGCGTGAGCAGCAGGAGTGGCACCGACCGGACGCCGAGCCGACGCAGGCACCCGTCGACGGCGACCGGATCCGGGCCGGCGTCGACGACCATCGCCGCTCCTGCCCCGGCATGCACCGCGAGCGCGTCGCCCTGACCGACCGAGCAGGCGACGAACAACCAGCCCGGCGGCGGCCACCCCGGCAGCACCGTCCGTACCGGCACCAGGACCACCGCGGCGCCGGCCGCGACGGCGATCGCGATCCGCCGGGCCGGCCGCCAGCGCACGAGCGCGACCCCGGCGACGAAGGCGACCACGAGGACCAGCGCACCCGTGGTGCCACCCGGCCAAGAGACCGCGGCGTCCGGCAGGTGCGCGGCCCGGGTTCCGACGGCGACGAGCCAGCGAACCGGCAGACCGGCTGTCCACGCCAGCCACTCCGCCGCCGTACCCGACACCGGCGAGGCGACCGCGGCCAGCACTCCAAGCACCGTGGCGGGCGCGACGGCCGGTTCCGCCAGCAGGTTCGCCGGGATGGAGACGAGGCTGACCGTGCCGCTGATCGCCGCGATGACCGGCGCTGTCGCCACCGTGGCCGCCGCGGGTACGGCGAGCGCCTCGGCGATGCCGGGCGGAAACCCGCGGGCTCGCAGCCGTGCTGCCCAGCCGGGACCCAGCAGGATCAGGCCGGCGGTGGCGAGTACGGACAACGCGAAGCCTGGATCCCGCGCCAGCGGCGGCGAGACGAACACGAGGGTCAGGACGGCCGCGCCCAAGGCAGGCAACGCGGATCGGGGCCGGCCCGTCGCCATGGCCAGCAGCGCGAGAGCGCCCATCACCGCGGCCCGCAGCACGCTCGGCGACGGGCGCGCGAGCACGACGAAGCCGGCGATGGCCACGCCGGCAGCCACCGCCGACGTCCGCGGCCCGACCGTCATCGCCCTGAGGAGCAGGAGGATCGCGCCGGTCACGATCGCCACGTTGGTACCGCTGACGGCGGTCAGGTGGGACAACCCGGCCGTCTTGAAGTCGTCGGAGAGTGCGGGGGCCAGGCCGCTGACATCCCCGTCGACCAGACCGGGAAGTAGCCCGCGTGGACCCTCCGGCAGCACGCCGGACGCGTCCCGTAACCCGGCGCGGACGCGCCCGGCGGCGGTCTGGACGGCGGATGGTGGCCCGACGTCGGTCGGAGCCGCCCGGACGGACAGGACTGCGAGGGTGAGGTCGCCGCGGTCAGGCGGCGCGAGCCGGCCGTCGACCCGGACCCGCTGGCTCGGCAGCAGCCCACTCCACCCCTTCGCCGGAGCCAGGACGAGCAGCCGGCCGGACAGGTCCCAGGTCCGGCCACCGGTGGTGACCTTGCGGAGCTTCGCGCCGACGATCACCCGAGGAGGCCCGGCAGTGACGGTCAGCGGGCGCGGATCGTCGCTGACGACGAGCTCGACGGTCACGCCGGCTCCACGGTCGGCCAGAGCACTCACCGGCGAATGTTCGACGGCGGCGACCCGGACCGCGGTCGCCAACGCCGCCGCTCCGGCGCAGCCGAGCACGAGCGCCACGGCGGCCGACCAGCGCCGCCGTCCGGCCAGCGTGGCCAGACCCGCCATCAAGGCGAACGCTCCGAGGACGGCGCCCGTGGTGGCCGGGACCGCTAGTGCGGCCAGCACGCTCAACCAGGCGGCCACCGCACCCAGCGCCAGACGCAGGTCGGCCGGAGGCGGAACGGCGGTCTCGGCCATCAGACGCGGACCAGGTCTCGCAGCTGCGCCATTCGCGAGTCGCCGATCCCGGGCACGTCGGCGAGCTGATCGACGGTGGCGAACTGGCCGTGCTGGATTCGCCAGTCGAGGATCCGCTGGGCGAGCACCGGACCGACTCCCGGCAGTGTGTCCAGCTCGGCGAGCGTCGCCGTGTTCAGGTCGACGGGCCCCGCGGTGCCACCTGCCGCCGGATCTCCGGCTGCTGCCGCCGGGTCGCCGCCCGCCGGCGGTGCGGGCACGCCCACCGCGACCAGCTCACCGTCCGCGAGCTTGCGGGCGAGGTTGAGCGTCGCCAGGTCGGCGCCCGGCACTGGGCCGCCGGCCGCCCGGACCGCGTCGATCACCCGCGCGCCTGCCGGGATCGTCACCACGCCCGGACGCCGCACCTTCCCCGTCACGGCCACGACGATCGCCGTCGCCGACGCGGATGGACCGGCGGTCGAACTCGGGTCGGCGGCGGAGAGCACGGCCGGCGGCGTGATTCCCTCGGGCTTGGGTCGTCCTTGCCAGACCATCGCCCCGACGACGAGGGCGGCCAGGATCGCGACCAGCACCAAGACGGATGCGCCTCGCCGCCCCGGATCGGCGCGGGCGCCACGCAGACCGACCGGCGACCACCGGTCCGCGGCCCGCCGCCACCGCGCGACGGCCGGCTGCTCGGATACGACACCGGGAGTGTCATCCTCCACAGTGGACCCGGCAATGGCTGGCCGTACGCCCATGTCCACTATGGACGGCGAGGGAGCGTCCGGAGATCCCAGTAGGAGCCGCAATCGGCGCAGTACGGCGTCGCTTGTGGAGGGACGGTCGCGACCGCGGAGAACTGTTCGCACGAGACGAACGGTAGGAGCGTCGGCTCAACCCGGAGAAGCCTCGATCGCCGATCTGTGGACGACGGTCGAGCCTGTGGACGACGACTTTGACGACCGTGATCGGCCGCCTACCTTCGCCGCCATGAGGGAGATCGAGCCGCGCACCGCGGCGTCAGCCGGACGCGTAGGAGACCCAGGTGGTCTGCACCACGCGGCCCGCGTGCTCGACGCGCAGTCGTACCGGCCCGCTCGGGACGGGGTCGACCAGGAAACGTCCGAGCTCGTCGGCCGGGACCTCGCTGGACTGCCCGGCACCCGCCTGAACCTCGACGACCGCGGCGTCGGCTGGCCAGAGCTGGCCGACCAGCACGCACCGGCCGTCACTGAAGCTGGCTTCGACCTCGATCGAGAGATCCTCGCCGTCGACCACCGCGCCGAAGCCGAGCATCCGCGGCTCGAGCGCGGTGTCGCCGCCCGCCCGGACGGCGAGCGCCGGCTCCCGGTCCACCAGCGAGTCGAACGACAGCTCCGCGAGCTCGGCGTCGATGGTTCGCCAGCAGAACGCGCGGCGCACCTGGTCGAGCAGCTGCGGTGGCACGGGGTCGAGTCGCGCCAGCAATGCCTGCAGCTCGCCCAGCAGGGCATCGCCACCAGCCATGGCGGTCATTGCTTCCCCTCCCTGTCGACGGGCACCACGGGACCGCAGGACCCGGCCGGAACGGAAGGGGGATCACCCCTCAGCTCGGTGGTCGGGCTTCCGTGCACGGTCATAGATCCTCGATCGCTGGTCGCCGCCATCTGTCGCGCCTTCCACCGGGATGACTCCGGTGGTAGACCCTCACTCTCGACTGGTAGGAGCAGCGAACCGCACCGTCTGATACGGCTGATCGGCAGAACGATCGTCACCCGCCGTTGCGCTGCACGGATGCTGCGCACTACGTCAGTGGCGCACCACGACGACACCCAGCACACCGGGTCCCACGTGGGCTCCGACGACCGCCCCGATCTCCGAGGCGTAGAACTGGCCGGCCCGCGGCAGCCGGGCGCGCAGCCGGTCGGCCAGCAGCGCCGCCCGTTCGGCGGCGGCCAGGTGCTGCACGGCGACATCCGCGGGCCCGTCGCCGGCGGCCGCGACCGCCAGCGCCTCGAGCCGGGCGATCCCCTTGCTGACCGTCCGGACCTTCTCCAGCGGGACGATCCGGCCTTCCTTGACGTGCAGGATCGGCTTGACCGAGAGCGCGGTGCCGAGCAGGGCCTGGGCCGCGCCGATGCGTCCGCCGCGGCGCAGGTGCTCCAGGGTGTCGACGTAGAACAGCGTGGTGGTGCGTTCGGCCGTGCCCACGGCGGCCGCGTACACCTGGTCCGGGGTGCTGCCCGCCTCCGCGGCCCTCGCTGCGGCCAGCACCGCGAAGCCGAGGCCCATCGCGGCCGAACGGGAGTCGACCACCCGGATCAGCTCGGAGTCCACCTCGGCGGCCGCCAGCCGAGCAGAGTCCCAGGTGCCGGACAGCTCCCGGGACAGGTGCAGCGAGACGACCGCGGACGCGCCGCGCTCGAGCGCGTCCCGATAGACCGCGGCGAACTCCGCCGGGGTCGGCCGGGACGTGCTGACCGGGATCCAGGCCGACAGCGCGGTGGCCACCTCGGCCGGCGTCACCTCGCTGCCCTCGGCCCCCGAACGGCCGCCGAGCACGACCTGCAGCGGCACGACCCGGATCGACAGCTGCTCCGCGACGCCGTCGGGGAGGTAGGCGGTCGAGTCGGTCACCACCGCGACGCGACCACCCATGTGAGCACCGTATCGGGCTCAGCCCGGTACGACGTTCACCAGCCTCGGCGCCCGTACCACAACGGTCCGGATGCTCCGCTCGCCCAGCGCCCGCACGACAGCGGGGTCGGCCAGCGCCAGCTCCCGCAGCGCCTCCTCGGTGACGTCCGGCGACACGTTCAGCCGGGCCCGCACCTTGCCGGCCACTTGGACGACGGCGGTCACGCTCTCCTCGACCAGCAGGGCCGGGTCGGCGACCGGCCAGCCGGCCAGCGCGACCGTCGGGTCGTGGCCCAGCGACGCCCACATGTCCTCGGCGCAGTACGGCGCGAACAGCGACAGCATGACGGCGACCGCCTCGGCCGCCTCCCGCACCGCGGGATCGCCGCCGCCGGCACCCGAGTCGATCGTCTTGCGGGCCGCGTTCACCAGCTCCATCAGCCGGGCCACGGCCACGTTCAGCCGGAAGGCCTCGACCAGCGAGCCGATCTCCGCGATCGCCTTGTGCGTGGTCCGGCGCAGCGTGATGTCGCCCTGGGCCGGGTCGGCGCCCGGCTCGGAGGTGACGTCGCGAGCGACCCGCCAGGCCCGGGCCAGGAACTTGCCCGAACCGGTCGGCGACACGTCCGCCCAGTCGACGTCCTCGTCCGGCGGTCCGGCGAACAGCATGGTCAGGCGGATCGCGTCGACGCCGTGCGCGCCAAGCTCCGCGCCCAGGTCCACGCCGTTGCCCAGCGACTTGGACATCGACTTGCCCTGGTTGATGACCTGGCCCTGGTTGTGCAGCGAGCGGAACGGCTCGATGAAGTCGACGTAACCCAGGTCGTGCAGGACCTTGGTCATGAACCGGCTGTACAGCAGGTGCAGGATCGCGTGCTCGACACCGCCGGTGTAGTGATCGACCGGTGCCCAACGGCGCATGTCGGCCGGATCGATCGCGACGTCCTCGCGCCCCACCGACGGGTAACGCAGGAAGTACCAGGACGAGTCGACGAACGTGTCCATCGTGTCGGTGTCGCGCTCAGCCGGGCCGCCGCAGCGCGGGCAGGTCGTCCGGACCCACTCCGTCGCGGCGGCCAGCGGGGAGACGCCCTTCGGCGACAGGTCGGCTCCGCGCAGGTCCGGCAGCCGTACGGGCAGCTGGTCGTCGGGGACCGGCACCTCGCCGTCGACCGGGCAGTGCACGATCGGAATCGGAGCGCCCCAGTAACGCTGCCGGGAGACCAGCCAGTCCCGCAGCCGGTAGATCAGCGAGCCGCGGCCGCCCCCGGCCGTCTCCAGCTGCTGGATGATCGTCGCGATCGCGGCCTCCTTACGCAGGCCGTCCAGCGGACCGGAGTTGACCAGCTCGCCGTCGCCGGCGGTCGCGGTACCGGTTTCCGCCGGGTCGGGCTCGCCGGTGTTCACGACGACGCGCACCGGCAGGCCGAAGGTCCGGGCGAAGTCCAGGTCCCGCTGGTCGTGCGCCGGCACGGCCATGATCGCGCCGGTGCCGTAGTCGGCCAGCACGTAGTCGGCCGCCCAGATCGGGATGCGCTCGCCGTTGACCGGGTTGATCGCGTAGCGGCCCAGCGAAACGCCGGTCTTCTCCCGCCCCTCGGCCAGCCGGTCGATCTCGGTCATCCGCCGGACCTGCTCGCGGTAGGCCTCGAAGTCCGCCCGCTGCTCGGCAGTACACAGCTCGTCGGCCAGCCGCGAGTCGGCAGCCACCACGAAAAACGTCGCGCCGTACAGCGTGTCGGGTCGGGTCGTGAAGACCGTGACCGGCTCGTCCCGGTCCTCGACGGCGAAGTCGACGTGCGCGCCGGAGGAGCGGCCGATCCAGTTGCGCTGCATGGCCAGCACGCGCTCGGGCCAGCGGCCCTCCAGCTCGGCCATGTCGTCCAGCAGCCGCTCGGCGTAGTCGGTGATCCGGAAGTACCACTGGGTCAGCTCGCGCTTCGTGACCGGCGTCCCGCACCGCTCGCACGCGCCGGCGACGACCTGCTCGTTGGCCAGCACGGTCTGGTCCTTCGGGCACCAGTTGACCTGCGAGGCCTTCCGGTAGGCCAGGCCGCGCTCGAACAGCTGCAGGAACAGCCACTGGGTCCAGCGGTAGTACTCCGGGTCGGACGTGTGCAGCCGGTGCGACCAGTCGAAGGAGATCGCGAACCGCCGGAACGACTCGGCCTGGGTCTCGATGTTCCCGTACGTCCACTCGGCCGGATTCGAGTTGCGCTTGATCGCCGCGTTCTCCGCAGGCAGACCGAAGGAGTCCCAGCCGATCGGGTGCAGCACGTCGTAGCCGCGCTGGAACCAGTGCCGCGAGACCACGTCACCGATGGCGAACGCCTCGGCGTGGCCCATATGCAGGTCGCCGGAGGGGTACGGGAACATGTCCAGCGCGTACCGGCGCTCGGCGTCGGGACCGCGCTGGCCGGCCCGGAACGGGTCCAGCTTCTCCCACTCGGGCAGCCATCGCTCCTGGATGGCCTGCCAGTCGTAGCGGTCTTCGGTCATCGTCGTCGCTCCTGTCGAGGCTCGTTCCCGGCGGTGAGGCAAGAAAAAGAGCCCCCGTGTCCACGAGGGCTCGCCGCGCTGACGTCGTTCCTGGTCAGCGCGGCGAGGGAAGGAGCAGGCGTGCGGCGGTGCTCACGCCTCGATCCTAGCGCGCCCGGGCAATTGGGCTTGCACCGCCGCCGCCACTGCGCGACCCACCTCGGCATGGCAGTCCCAGCCCCAATGCATGCCGTCCGGGCTGCACCGGCCCAGCGGCAGGTGCCGGCCGGCGACGGCCGACACGTCGATCATCGGGACGCCCTCCCGCTCACCCCAGGCCCGGGCCGCGGCGAGGGCAGGGGCGTGGCCGGCGGTGACCCGGCCGTAGAGCGGGGCGCGATGCGGCGGCGGCAAGATGCCCAGCACCGGGACGCCCGGGTGGTAGTAGCGCACGCCGTAGACACACAGCGAGAGGTAGTGGTCGGTCAGTCGCTGCGGCAGCATCCGCCAGCGACCGCCGGTGATCCGCGCGCCCACCGGCTGCGCGGACAGGTAGGCGGTCCGCGCGGCCCGCTGCAGTGCCGGCGGGCGGAGGTAGCCGATGCCCTCCCGCAAGTACGTCGGCAGCACGGCGGGCAGGTAGTCCATCCCGCCGACCGCCAGCAGGACGGCCTCGGCCCGCGGCAGCAGGACCGAGTAGACAGCCGGATCCTTGGTGAGCGCCCACCAGGCGTCGCGAGCGGTCCAGCCACGACGCGCCACCAGGTCGAGCGTCGTGCCGAGCCGGGCCGCCGCGACGTTGCCGAACAGGCCGGGATGGGTGGAGAGCTCGCCGCGATCGGGTCCGTGGAAGGACAGCGAGTCCGCGACGATCAGCAGGCTCACCGCATCACCGGTTCACCGGGCCGGCCCGGCGTCCAGCGCTTCGATCTCCGCGCCGTCCGGGGCGTCGCCGGTCGGCTCCGCGGCGGCTACACCGTCCGAAGTGGACAGTCCGGTGACCGGTACGCCGAGCGGCCCGACGTTGTGGGCGCGGAGCTGCCAGCCGTGCTCGTCCCCGCGGAACTCACTCCACCGGCAGTTGCCCAACGGCCCGACCGCTCGCCAGTCCGTCACCGGAAGGCCGAGCATCCGGCCGGTCAGCGCCATCGCGGTCGCGCTGTGCGTGACCACCACGATGGTCTCGCCCTCGGCCTCGGTGACGGCCGCCAGCGCCCGCTCGGCCAGTTCTATCCGCGACTCGCTGTCGCGCGGGTACAGCTCGCGTCCGGCGGCCCAGTGGGTGAACTCGTCCGGGAAGCGGCGGATCACCTCGTCCCGGGTCAGACCTTCCCACCGGCCCATCGAGCGCTCCCGCAGCCGGGGGTCGATCGCGATCGGGAGACCGACCAGGTCGGCCAGCGGCCGCGCCGTCTGTACGGCCCGGGCCAGGTCGGAGGAGACGATGGCGGCCGGCCCGTACGGCACGAGCAGCCGCGCGGACGCCGCCGACTGGGCCTTGCCGACATCGTCCAGTGGCGGGTCGGACTGGCCCTGAAACCGGTGCTCGACATTCCATCCGGTGCGCCCGTGCCGCCAGAGCAGCACGCGGCGGGTCGTCATTCGGTGATCCGAGAGGTCATGGTCGTGGCGTCAGCGGTCTGGCGGTCAGCCGCCGGCCCGCTCCCCACCCGCGCTCGCAGCCGGCGCGGACACCGACTCGTCGACGAACGGGATCGTGGGGCAGTCCTTCCAGAGCCGCTCCAGGGCGTAGAAGGAGCGCTCCTCGGCGTGCTGGACGTGCACAACGACGTCGGCGAAGTCGAGCAGGACCCAGCGGCCCTCTCGCTCGCCCTCGCGGCGCACCGGCTTGACGCCGTCGCGGCGCAGCCGTTCTTCTACGGCCTCCACGATCGACTCGACCTGGCGCTCGTTCGAGGCGGAGGCGATCACGAAGACATCGGTGATGACGAGCCGGTCGCTGACGTCCAGGAGCACCACGTCCGTGGCGAGCTTGTCGGCAGCGGCCTGGGCGGCGGCCAGCGCGATCTCGCGGGCCCGGTCGGTGGCTGTCACGAGGCAGGTCACTCCATCTCTGCCGGCCGGGCGACCCGGCCGCGGCTCTCTGCTGCCGTCTCACGGTACAGGCGGTGCTTGCCGATGTACTGCACGACGCCGTCAGGCACCAGATACCAGACCGGCCGGCCGGCCAGGACGCGCTCCCGGCAGGCGGTCGACGAGATGGCCATCGCCGGCACCTCGACCAGGCTGACCGCATCCCGGGGCAGGTGGTCGTCCGACAGCACGTACCCGGGACGGGTGACGCCGACGAAGTGCGCGAGCGCGAACAGCTCGTCGGCGTCCTTCCAGGACACGATCTGCTCCAGCGCGTCCGCGCCGGTGATGAAGAACAGCTCGGCGCCGGGGATCTGCGCGGACAGATCCCGCAGCGTGTCGATCGTGTACGTCGGCCCGGGCCGGTCGATGTCGACCCGGCTGACCCAGAACCCGGGGTTGGACGCGGTCGCGATCACGGTCATCAGGTACCGGTGTTCGGCCGGGCTGACCGGCTTGCCGGCCTTCTGCCACGGCTGCCCGCTCGGCACGAAGGTGACTTCGTCCAGCGAGAACAGGCTCTGCACCTCGCTCGCGGCCACGAGGTGGCCATGGTGCACGGGGTCGAACGTGCCACCCATGATGCCGAGTCGGATACCTGCCACCTCCAGGACGCTAGACCGGCAGAAGCCGACCGACGAAGTCGGTCAATTGTGCCACATTCCGGCACTCGACCATCTCAACAACGTCGGCGTACCGCAGTGCCATCGAGTCGCCGCTACCCCACTCGCGCCGCGGCTCGGGATTGAGCCAGTACGCGTGGCGGGACTTCTCGACGATGCCCTTCAGCAGCGGCAACCCGGGGTCCCGGTAGTTCGTGCGAGCGTCACCCAGCAACAGGAAAGACGTCTTGGGCCCGATCGCGTCCGGCCAGCGGTCGACGAACACCCGCAGCGCGTGGCCGTAGTCGCTGTGACCGTCGTACCAGACCAGGTCGGCTTCCCGGGCCAGCCTGCGGACCGAGTCGGCCAGGTCGGCGCCCGGGCCGAACAGCCGGGTGACCTCGTCGCACGTGTCGATGAACGCGAACGCCCGTACCCGGGAGAACTGCTCCCGCAGCGCCGCGGTCAGCATCAACGTGAAGTGCGCGAAGCCGGCGACCGAGCCGCTGACGTCGCACATCACGACCAGCTCCGGCTTGTGCACCCGGCGCGGCCGGTGGTGAGTGACCACCGGGACGCCACCGGTCCCGAGCGAGGCCCGGACGGTCCGGCGAATGTCGAGGCGACCCTCCCGGCCCAGTCGACGGCGGGCTGCGAGGCGGGAGGCGAGGCGGCGGGCCAGCGGCTGGACGGTCCTGCGCATGGCCGCCAGCTCGTCGCGCTGCGCCCGCAGGAAGTCGACCTGGTCGGCCAGCGGCGGCAGCGCCGTGCGCGCCACCTGGTCCCGATCGCGCTCCTCGGCGACCCGCCGGCGGACCTCGGCCTCGACGTACGCGCGCAGAGCGGCGATCCGCTCCTGCAGCTGCTGGCGGGCGACCTGCTCGGCCAGCCCGCCGCGGGGCTCACCGGCCAGCAGCGCGTCCAGCATCGCCGCGATCAGCGTCTCCGGCGACAGCGCGCGCAGCACACGGTAGGTGAACCAGGACTGCCGACCGGGCTGGGCGCCGGCGTGCCCGAGCTGGGACACGGCCATCCGCGCGAACCGGCGCAGCGCCTCGTCGTCGCCGTCCAGCAGCAGCTGTTCCAGCTCGGCGCGCAGTGCCTCCAGGTCGGGTTCGTCCGGGGCCTCGGGCGGCTCGCTCTCGCCGTCCGCCGACAGGCCGGTCGGATCACCGATCGCCGGCGGCCACCACAGGTCGAAGAGCAGGTCGAACGTCGGCCGGTGCACCGGCCGCTTGATCAGGGCCGCCGCCAGACCGGCGCGCAGCTGCCCGCGGTCGATCAGGTCGACCGCACCCAACACCCGGGTCGCGTCGAGGACCTCACTGGTGCCGGCGGGCACGCCGGCTCGGCGCAGGGCGCCGACGAAGTCCTCCAGGGTCCCGAGCAGGCCGGTCGTGGGCACCGGTCAGCTCAGCTTCAGCTCGGTGGTGGCGCGGGCGGCGTCGCTGGCGTGCTTGAGCACGACCCCGAGGGTGGTCCGCACCGCCTCCGCGTCCAGGGTGTCCAGACCGAGGGCGACCAGGGTCCGGGCCCAGTCGATCGACTCCGCGATCGAGGGCGACTTCTTCAGCTCCATGGCCCGCAGGGCCCGGACCGTACGGACGAGCTGCTCGGCCAGTTGCTCGCCGACCTCGGGCACCCGCTCCAGCACGATCCTCCGCTCCCGCTCGGCGTCCGGGTAGTCGAGGTAGAGGTAGAGGCAGCGGCGCTTGAGCGCCTCGGTCAGCTCGCGGGTCGCGTTCGAGGTCAGCACGACGAACGGGCGGCGCTCGGCCACCACGGTGCCGAGCTCCGGGATCGTGACCTGGAAGTCGGAGAGCACCTCGAGCAGCAGGCCCTCGACCTCGACGTCGGCCTTGTCGGTCTCGTCGACCAGCAGCACGGTCGGCTCGCTGCGGCGGATCGCGTCCAGCAGCGGCCGGGCCAGCAGGAATTCCTCCGAGAAGATGTGCCCCCGCTCGACGTCCCAGCCGCTCTCGCCGGCATCCCGGTCGACCTGCAGGCGCAGGAGCTGCTTTCGGTAGTCCCACTCGTACAGGGCCCGAGCCTCGTCGATGCCCTCGTAGCACTGCAACCGGACCAGGCCGGAGCCGGTGACCGTGGCGACGGCCTTGGCCAGCTCGGTCTTGCCGACCCCGGCGGGACCCTCGACCAGCAGCGGCTTGCCGAGCCGGTCGGCGAGGAAGACGATCGTGGCGGTCGCCGCGTCGGCCAGGTAGCCGACCTCGGCAAGCCGCTCGCCGACCTCGGCCGCGGAGGCGAACAGTGGCGTCTGCACGCCTCCCATCGTCCCTCACCGCATCCGCGGCGGGCGAGACCGGGCGCGGTCGGCGCAGTGAGTTGTCCTACATGTCCGCTCCGGGCGATCGCGCCAGTAGGGTGCCGCCGTGGTGTCGCTGCGGGCCGAGCGCGAGGAGCTGGCGGCGCGGCTGAGACGAGGGCGGCTGCGCATCGCGGGCGCGGTGGGCGTCGTCCTGTTGGCGGTGGTGGGGCTGCTGGTGCTGGCCGGAGGCAGACCGGTCCCGCCCGGCCGCTCGGCCTACGACGCCGGGACCACGGACCCCGTTGCCGCGGCTGTGCCGGTGCTGACCGGGTTCACGGAGCAGGCTCGGGGGCTTACCCTTCGGAAGGCCCCTTCGGTGCAGGTGGTGGATGCCTCGACCTTCGCCGCCGCGGCCAAGGAGCCGCTGGTCACCGGGGCCACCGGGGACCGTGCGGCGACCGCGCGGGCGCTGGCGCTGACCGGTACGGCGACCGCGAGCCCGACCGTCGCGATCTACAGCTTCCGCAAGCACGCGGTCCTGCTGCGGCAGGGCCAGGCCGTGGACGCGTACGCGCGGGTACAGCTGGTGCACGAGCTGACGCATGCCCTGCAGGACCAGAACTTCGACCTGAGCGGGCCGGTCCGGGACGCGGCCGCCGACCCGGATCAGGCCCGGGCGCTGTCGGCGCTGGTCGAGGGCGACGCGACCCGGGTCGAGCTGGCATACCTGGCCACCCTCCCGGCTGCGGACCAGGCCGCGGTGGAGGCGAAGCGCAACTACTCCCCCACCCCGGCCTCGTACGGGCAGCTGGCGGCGAGCTTCCCCGGCACGACCGGCCGCGAGTTCGTCGCGGCGCTGGCCGAGCAGGGCGGGAACGGTGCGGTGGACGCGGCCTTCCGACGGCCGCCGACCTCGACCGCGCAGGTGATCGACCCGAAGGCGTACCAGGGCGGGGTGGAGCCGCTCGGGGTGCGCTCGCCGCCGGGGCAGGGACAGCGGGTGGACGCCGGGACGCTCGGCGAGTTCGGGCTGGCGGCCCTGGTCACCGGCGGCCGGCGGGTCGTCAACGCCGGCGCGGCCGGGCGCTGGCTCGGCGACAGCTACGGCACCTTCCGCTCCGGCGGGCAGCTCTGCACGTACGTCAACGTGGTGATGGCGGATACCGCCTCACGGGAGCAGTTGATGCGGGACCTCGCCCGCTGGCTGGCGGCTCGGGGCGGCCGGGCCGAGGTGGCCCGCAACGCCGTCCGGGGTGCCCGGCTGCGCTCCTGCGCCTGACCGACGGTCACTCTCCGCGCTCGATCGACTCCTATACGTACGGTATCGGTTGTGGTGTGTTTTGTAGTTCCGGTTGCCGCTCCCAACCACCGTGTGGGTGTATTGCGAATGCATCTCGGGTAGCTGGGACCGAGGTGTGGGATAAGGGGGACCCGATGGACGTCGGGCTGCGCGGCGCCCCGTCACGGGCGCAGCAGCCGGCTCCGGTACGGAGCGGGGGCACGTGGGCACGCGGTCGGACGACCGCTGCCCTGATTGTCCTGCTCGCCCTTGCCGCCATCGCCCTCGCCGGCTGGCTTCTGCTGTCCGCCTTGGCCGCCGGACCGGTGGTGACCGCCGGGGAGAGCTCGTTCGCGGTCCGGGCGTTCGCGATCAACCGGTTCGGGTACGCATCCGCCCACCTGGCCTGGTACGACGGCGGTCTCGGCGCCCTGCAGGTCGCCGGGTACGAGACGATCAGCGGCGCGCTGCGCCGGGCCCCGACCGCGGTCGCCGCGGCCCGGGAGGCCACCGCCGTCGCCTCGGTGCTGGCCGCGATCGCGCTCACGGTCGCCGCCCGCCGGCTGAAGCTGTCCGGGCCGGCGGTGGTCGCGGTGCCGCTGCTGTTCGGGCTCGCGCCGGCCGGGCTGATGCTGCACCGCACCGCCGACCCGACCCAGCTCGCGGTGCTCTGGGCCTGCGTGGCGCTCGCCCTGGCCGGCGGCGAGTCGCGGCGGATCGGTGCCGCGGGCTCGGCCGCGTACCTGGCCGCGGCGGTGGTGACCTCTCCGCTCGTGCTGGTCGCGCTGGTGCCGCTGTTCTCGATGCTGCTCTGGTCCGGCGCGCTGGCCCGGCTGCCGCACCGCTGGCGGATCGTCTCCGCCGGCGCCGGCGTCCTCGTTCTCGCCGGGCTGGTGGCGCTGGCCGTGGCCGGCAACCTGCCCGGCGGCGGAGCCGCGGCGATCCCGGACCTCGGCGCGCTGGACTGGGTGCTCGCGGTCGGAGCGATCGCGGCCGGGCTCGCCGGGCTGCGGATCAGCTGGCTGCGTCCGCTCGCGGTCGCGTTGCTGGCCACCGCCGGCACCGCCGCGGCCGCGCCGGACGTACGCGGCTCGCTGATCCTGGTGGCATTGCCGCTGGCGGCGCTCGTGCTGCCCGCTGTCGCAGAGGCCGCCGTCGCCCTCGCGGCGGGCTTCGTGGCCCGGCGCTGGGCCGCGTTCCCGGCCCGGCCCGTGCTCGTCGGCGTGCTGGCGGCGGCGGCGATCGCAGCCTGGATCCCGGTCGCGTCCGACGTGCGCGAGCCGGTCGACGGCTCCCGGCAGAGCGCGACGACCGCGGCCCGGACCTGGGTGCTGCAGAACCTGCCGAGCCGGCCGAAGCTCGTCGTGGACGATGCCATGTGGGCCGACCTGGTGGACGCCGGCTACCCGGCCGAGCAGCTCGCCGCGGCCGGCGGTGTCGGTCCCGCGGCGGCGGCGTGGCCACAGGGCTGGCGGGACGCGCGGTACGCGGTGGGCGCCGAGCAGGTTCTCCGGGCCGCGGGCGCGCCGGTCGGCGACGCCAGCCGCAGCTCGACGCCGGTGGCGAGCTTCGGCGCCATCACCGTGCGCCGGGTGCTGAGCGATCCGAACGCGACTGCCACCGCGGCGACGGAGACCGCCGGGCGGATCGCCGCCGGCGGCGCACTGGCGCTCAACCCGCGTCTCGGCCTGCAACCCGCGGCCGCCGACCTGCTCCGCCGCGGTCAGGTCGACGCGCGGGCGCTGTCGGTGCTGGCCGCGGTGACCGGTGAGCACGCGCTGCAGATCGCCGACTTCCCCGCCGTACCGGGCGAGAACCCGGCTGCGCCCCGGCGGCTGATCGCGGTCAGCGCCATCGACAACCGGACGGTCGGTCCCGGCTCGGCCGCCGCCACGATGCTCGACCAGTGGCTGCAGGCCCAGCAGCCGCCGTTCCGCCCGGCCGGCGCCGAGCTCGACCAGCTCGGAGGCACCGCCGTGCTCGTCGTGCGCTACGACGCGCTCGGCAGCACCGGCCTGCTGCCGCCGTGAGCGGCCCCTCGACCCCTCAGCACGACCCTGAACTCCTGACTCTCCCTGGAGGAACCCCGTGACCCGCACCCCTCGACGGACGGTGCTGAGGCTCGGGCTGGCCGGACTGGCCAGTCTCGTCGCCGCGGTGGCCGGACTCGCCTTCACCGGCAGTCCCGCCGGCGCCGTGGCGGCGCCCAGCTATGTCCGCCTGGCCCACCTCTCGCCGGACACCCCGAACGTGGATGTCTACATGACCTCCTACACCCGGCCGGACTGGAAGTTCTTGCTCAAGGGCGTCGGCTACGGCGCGGTGTCGCCGTACCAGCGTGTGCAGGCCGACCGGTACGCGGTCAGCATGCGCCCGGCCGGCGCGGCCGCCACCACCCCGCCGGTGCTGACCACCAACGTCAACGCGGTCGCCGGTAAGGCGGTCACGGTGGCGGGCGTGGGTCCGTATGCGGACCTCGGGCTCGCGGTGATCAACGACGACCTGACCCTGCCGACCTCCGGTCAGGCCCGCGTCCGGGTGCTGAACGGGTCCGCACGGGCCAAGACCGTCGCGGTCAACGCGGCCGGCGGGCCGGTGGTGACCAGCGGAATCGCGTTCGCCAAGACCACGGCGTACGCGCCGGTGCCGGCGGGTAAGTGGACGCTGCAGGTCGCCTCGACCGCGCAGACCGACCTCAAGGCGACGGCCGCGGTCGACGTCAAGGCCGGCGACGTGTACTCGCTGGTCGTGCTCGACGCGCCCGACGGCGGGCTCACGCTCGCGACCCACGCTGACGCCGTGTCGGCTGCGGTGACACCGAGCGGGTCGGTGGAGACCGGCGGCGGCGGTACGGCCGGGCCGAACCTGCCCGGCTGGATGCCGCTCGGCGCCGGCGCGGCCGGTATCGCGCTGCTCGCGGCGGCGTTCGTACGGTCCCGGCGGGCTGTGAGCGCGCACGCGGCGTGAACGAGACCCCGTCGTCCGGTGGGCCGGACCCCGACCGCCCCGAGC
>DASYKU010000025.1 GCA_035995165.1 Mycobacteriales bacterium | reverse complement strand
CGAAGGCGTCGAGCAGCGGCGTGCTGACCAACCCGAGCAAGCTCAACAACTTCCTCAAGGCGGTCACCAAGGCGGTCACGGTCGACAAGGGCTTCTCGCTGACCGACGCGGCGGTGAACTTCCGCAGTCTCCGCTCCAACGACCTGACGTTCATCACAATGCCCAACAAGGGCAGCGCCACCGTCGACGGCCAGTCGGTCGTGCTCTCGGACCGGGACAAGGCGTTGGCCCTGTTCAACGCCGTGAAGAACGACCAGATGAGTCCCTACATCAAGAAGAGCTGACACCGACCCTTAGGCTGAAAGCGTGTTCGGACCGCAAGTACCCAACGTCGCCCCCACCGACGTGCCCGCCGAGGCCTACCTGCTCGACGTGCGCGAGCCCGACGAGTGGGCGGCCGGCCACGCGCCGGACGCCCACCACGTACCGATGATGGAGATCCCGGCCCGCATGGCCGAGGTCCCGACCGACGTCGACGTGGTCGTGGTCTGCCGCTCCGGCGGCCGCTCCGGCCAGGTCGTCTCCTACCTACTCGGCAACGGGTGGGACAACGTGCGCAACCTCGACGGCGGCATGCAGTCGTGGGCCGGCGCCGGCCGCGAAATGATCAGCGAGAACGGACAACCGGCCCGCGTGCTATGAACAGGCCGCTCGTCTTCGCCCACCGCGGTGGGGCCGACGCGCTCCCCGAGCACACGCTCGGGGCCTACCTGCGCGCCATCGACGAGGGCGCGGACGGCGTCGAGTGCGACGTCCGGCTGACCCGCGACGGGCACCTGGTCTGCGTGCACGACCGTACGGTCGACCGCACGTCGACCGGGCACGGTGTCGTCTCCGACTTCGACCTGGACGACCTGCGCGGGCTGGACTTCGGCTCCTGGCATGCGACCGGCGCCGAGGCCGGGATCTACATCGAGGACCGGGACAGCACCGAGGCGCCCGTGCTCACCCTGGACCGGCTGCTGCAGGTCGTCGAGGGGACCGGGGTGCGGTTGCTGATCGAGACCAAGCACCCAACCCGGTACGCCGGGCTGGTCGAGCAGCAGCTGGTCCGGCTGCTGGAGAAGTACGGGGTGGCCGGCGCGGGCTCGCCGGTCACCGTGATGAGCTTCTCGCCGGTGGCGCTGCGGCGGGTCCGGCTGCTGGCGCCGCCGCTGGAGACCGTGCTGCTGCTCGAGCGGGTGCCGGTCCGGCGCCGGGACGGGTCGCTGCCGGCGGCCGCGGACATCGCCGGGCCGGGGGTGGAGATCCTGCGGGCGCACCCGTCGTACGTGGCCCGGGTGCATGCGCAGGGAAACCGCCTCTACGTCTGGACCGTGGACGAGCCGGCCGACATCGAGCTGGTCCTCGGCCTCGGCGTCGACGCGATCATCACCAACCGCCCCACCGACGTGCTGGCCCGCCTCCGCGCCTGAGCTCGCCGCCCGGTTCTCGGCCGGCGGCCCGGGGGGCGGTAGGAATTGGTTGGGCGCGGCCGCCGGGCCCGTCAGGCACGGAGCGATTCGCGGGCGCGGCCGCCGGGCCCGTCAGGGACGGAGCGATTCGCGGGCGCGCTCGGCCTCGCGGTCGGGGTCGTACGGCTCCGGCGCACGTTCGGGGTTCACCGGGTGCGCGGCGACCTCGCGAGCGGCCGCGTCACGGTCGGCCGCCGCCCGCAGCGCCGCGTCCCGGGCCGCGGCCTCCCCGGCCGGGACCTGGTCCGGCAGCGGGGCGGCGGTGTCGTCAGCGGGGTGGCCGGTGTGGTGGTGGACCACCCGGGTCAGCAACCCGGCCAGCTGCGCGCGCTCGTCCGCGTCCAGCGGGGCGAGCAGCTCCTCGTTCGCCTCCCGGTTGATCTCGCGGAGCCGGACGACGGCGAGCTGACCCTGCGGGGTGACCTCCAACGCGTACCGCCGGCGGTCGGCCGGGTCGCGGCGGCGCTCGAGCAGGCCGGCCCGCTCCAGGATGTCGACCAGCGTGACCAGGTCGCTCGGGTCGAGCAGCAGCGCGTCGCTGACCTCCCGCTGGGAGACCGGCTCCTTCGCCGCCACCACGTGCAGCACGCCGATGCAGCCGGGCCGGAACCCGGCCTCGTGGGCCCAGCTCTCGTGGGCCATCCGGTCGCCGATCGCCCGGCGCGTCAGCGCGGCCAGCCGGTGCGTCAGCGTCGCGATGTCCGGCTCGGGCATGGACCCATCATATGAGGTTGACCGAGGGAATCTCCAATGGTGGGATGCACCCATGATTGAGCAACGTCCGGCCGCCGTCGAGGTGACCGGCCTGGAGAAGCGCTTCGGGGAGATCGAGGCCGTCCGCGGCATCGACTTCCGGGTCGAGCCCGGGGAGACCTTCGGCTTCCTCGGCCCCAACGGTGCCGGCAAGTCCACGACGATCAACATCCTCTGCACGCTGGCCCGGCCGACCGCCGGCAGCGCCCGGGTCGCCGGGCACGACGTCCGGACCGAGCGGGACGCGGTCCGGCGCAGCATCGGCCTGGTCTTCCAGGACCCGACGCTGGACGTCGACCTCACCGCCGAGCAGAACCTGCGCTTCCACGGCGAGCTCTACGGCGTGCCCAAGGCCGTCCTGTCCCGCCGGATCGACGACCTGCTCGCGCTGGTCGGGCTGGCCGAGCGGCGCAAGAGCGTGGTCGAGACGTTCTCCGGCGGGATGAAGCGCCGGCTGGAGATCGCCCGTGGTCTGCTGCACTCGCCGCGGGTGTTGTTCCTCGACGAGCCGACGATCGGGCTCGACCCGCAGAGCCGGGCCTCGGTCTGGGAGTACGTCCGGGAGCTGAAGGAGAGCGAGGACATCACCGTCTTCCTCACCACGCACTACATGGACGAGGCCGAGAACTGCGACCGCATCGCGATCATGAACGCGGGCCGGATCGTCGCCCTGGACACGCCGGAGGCGCTCAAGGCCGCGGTCGGCAAGGACCGGGTGCAGATCACCACCGCCGACGACGAGGCCGCGATCGCGGCGCTGCGCTCGACGTTCGGGGTCGAGGCCGGGATGCACTCGGGTGAGGTGACGTTCTCGGTGCCGGACGGGGAGCGGTTCGTACCGCGGCTGTTCGCCGAGCTCGGGGTGCCGATCCGATCGGTCAGCGTCGCCAGCCCGTCCCTGGACGACGTGTTCCTGTCCCACACCGGCAGCACGATCCTGGACGCGGAGCAGGGCGAGCGCCGGATGCCGCCGATGATGATGCGGGCCGGGAGGCGTTGATGAGCACCCAGCCCACGACCGAGGTCCCGCGCCGGACCGGGGCCCCGCCGGCGCCGGTCTCGCTGGCCGGGTCCGGCCCGGCGCACACCCTGCGCGCGGTCAAGGTCGTCTACCAGCGGGAGATGATCCGGTTCGTCCGGTCCAAGGGCCGGCTGATCTCCGGCCTGGCCCAGCCGCTGCTGCTGTTGTTCGTGCTCGGCAGCGGCCTGTCCGGGCTGACCCGGTCCGCGACCGGTGGGGTCGACTTCCGGACCTTCCTGTTCCCCGGCATCGTGGCGACCTCGACCCTGTTCACCGCGATCTTCGCCGGCATCTCGATCGTCTGGGACCGCGAGTTCGGGTTCCTGCGGGAGATGCTGGTCGCGCCGGTGCCGCGCTCGGCGATCCTGGCCGGCAAGTGCCTGGGCGGCGGCGCGATCGCGACCCTGCAGGCGGTCATCCTGATCGCGCTGGCCGGCCTGGTCGGTGTCCCGTACGACCCCTTGATGATCATCGCCCTGCTCGCGCTGCTGTTCCTGACCGCGCTGGCGATGACCGCGTTCGGGTTGATGATCTCGGCCCGGATCAAGAAGTTCCAGGCCGTGATGCCGATCGTGCAGCTGGTCCTGACCCCGATGATGTTCCTGTCCGGGTCGCTGTTCCCGCTGACCGGGCTGCCGGCCTGGCTGACCGTGGCCACCCGGATCAACCCGCTGTCCTACGCGGTGGAGCCCATGCGGCACGTCGTGTTCGCGCACCTGGACGTGCCGCCGGCGATCCGGGACCGGCTCGACCCGGGCGTCACCTGGGGCAGCTGGGTGGTCCCGATCTGGCTCGACATCCTGGTCGTCTTCGGGTTGGGGGTGGCGATGTTCGCGGTGGCCGCGATCCAGTTCCGCCGGACCGACTGACGCCCTACTCGGCCAGCTCGAAGTCCTCGTACGCGAAGCCGGGCGAGACCACGCAGCCGACCAGGGCGCCGGCGTCGGTCAGCGGCTCGGCCGCCTGCCAGGCGCCGGCCGGGACGAGGCCCTGCAGGAGGTGGCCCGCGCCGGGGTCGGGACCGACGACCAGCCCGGTCCCGGCCGCCGGCGCGGCGCCGGTCCCGCCGAGGCGCAGCCGGACCGGCCCGAGGCCCTGCCAGAGCCAGAGCTCGTCCGAGCGGACCCGGTGCCAGCGGGACCGCTCGCCCGCCCGGAGCAGGAACGTGATGCTGGTCGCGGTCGAGCGCGGACCGGGGTAGCCGGCCGGGGTCAGCTCGACCGGCGTCCGCCAGACCTCGCGGAACCAGCCGCCCTCGGGGTGGGCCTCGAGGGCGAGCTGCTCGATCAACCGGTCGGCGGCACTCATGCCAGCCGTTCCACCAGCGCCCGGCCGAGCCGGTGCCCGGACGTCCAGGCGGTCTCGACCCGGGGCGAGCCCCAGCTGTCCCCGCACAGCGCGACCCCGGATCCGCCCAGGTGGAACGGCTCGTCGTGGGGCGCGGCCGGGCTGGCCAGCGACCAGCGGTGCAGGTACGTCCAGGCCGGCGGCCGGTCGATCTCCAGAACCCGCTGCAGCGCGGCGAGGGCCGGCTCCGCGGCGTCCCGGGGCCGGTCCAGGTGCGGTGCCGCGAACGCCGACGTGGTGTGGGCGACCAGCACCGGCGCCCCGTCCCCGCGGCGGCGGCCGTCGTCGGCGACCCAGGACAGGTCCGGGTCGTCGGTCACGAACGCGCCGTCCAGGTCCCGCCAGCAGCGCTCGTCCCAGCCGGCCGCGAGTGTCAGCGCCGGCTCGGACTCCCGGCCCGCGACCGCGGCCAGCTCCGCGGCCAGCTCGTCGGCGAGCAGGTCGCAGGCCTGCGGGTCGGGCATGGCCAGCACGACCGCGGCGGCCGGCTCCCCGTCCACGGTCGGGCCCGGTCCCACGTCCGCCACCTCCGACCGGTACGCGATGTCCAGCCCCGCGGCCAGGTCCACCACCAGCGAGCGCAACCCGCCCGGGGTGCCGTACCGGACCGGGCCGGGGTCGCTGAGGTCCCAGCCCGTGGGCGTACGGACGGCGAAGCGGTCGGTCCAGGGCCGGATCAGCCCGCGCTGCTGCCAGGACTCGACCACCGCGCCGAACTCCGGCGTCCGGCAGGTCAGGTACGACGCGCCGAGGTCGACCTTCCGCCCGGCCAGCGTGCGGGAGGACATCCGGCCACCGGGCACGTACGAGCGCTCGTGCAGGCGGACCGGGACGCCGGCGGCGGTCAGTTCACGCGCGCATGCGACACCGGAGATACCAGCACCGACGATCACGACAGGAGGGCTCGTCACTCGGCCTATCCTTACCCTCCGGAGCGGTTTTCGCGCGCCGATGGTCGCAGCCTGTATACGTTCGCACTACCGTGCGGCGCAGAGGGTTACCGACTCGGGTCGTCGGGGGATACCTCTCGAAGTTCAGATCCGACCGACCGACCGTCAAGACGTGGCGTGAAGAGGCGCAGTGCTCCGCTTGGTGACCGTTCGCCACACGCCGGCGAGTGCCGGCGAGGTACGGCGTCAGCTCAGTGCGGATCTTGCCGATGCCGGGCTGCCCCCGGCCGTGATCGCCGATGCGACGCTCGTGATCAGCGAGTTGGTGGGGAATGCCGTCCGCTACGCCGAGCCGCTGCCCGGTGGCCTGCTCGAGGTGAGCTGGACCGTCGAGGACGAGTGCGTCCGGCTGCGGGTGTCCGACGGCGGCGGCCCGAGCGTGCCGGCCCGGCACGACGCCGGGCCGGAGGACGTCCGCGGCCGCGGCCTGGCCATCGTGGCCGCGCTGGCCCGGGACTGGGGCGTCGAGCAGTCCAGCAACGGCGGCGGACCGGCCAGCACGGTCTGGGTCGAGCTGGCGGTCAGGTCCTGACGGGCCGGTCCGGTCCGTACCAGGGGTGTCGGTAGGGTCGGCGGGTGAGTCGCCGCACCGCCGCACGCCGTTCCGCCCGGACGACCCCCGAGGGGGAGGTCGACCCGAAGGCGCCCTGCCCGTGCGGGTCCGGCCGCCGTTACAAGAGCTGCCACGGGGCCGGCGACGTCGCCGTGCCCAGGCCGTTCGAGGGGCTGCCGGCCGAGTGCGACTGGGTCGCGATGCGCGAGCTGGTGCCGTCCGCGACCGCGCCGCTGACCCTCAAGGACTCCGACCGCGAGGTGACGCTGGCCACCCTGCTGCCGCTGGCGCTGCCCGCGATCGTGCGGGCCGACGGCCGGATCCTGCTCGGCCTGCAGGTCCACGCGCGCTCCGGCGACGTGAGCCGGGACGTGGCCCACGTGCTGGAGCAGGCCCTGGTGGCGGAGCCCGGCACGATGGTCTCGACGACCGGGCTGCCCGGGCCGGGGCCGCGGCTGCAGGACCTCCTCGACCTGGACGGGGCGGTGGAGCCGACCGTGCACCGGGACTTCGCGTTCTGGCTGGAGGGGTCGACCTCGGACGACCCCGAGGTGGCGGCGTCGATGGAGCGGGCCGACGCGGCCGTGGTGCCGACGGTCCGGCTCGACGTCGAGCCCGGCGCGGCGTACTGGTGCCGGATCGGGGACAAGGCGCACCTGCGCTGGGTCGTCCCGTACGAGGAGGACGCCCTGCTCGACGCGCTGGCCCGGCTCGGCGCGGCCGGGACGCTGCCGCTCGGCGTGGACACCCGGTACGCGGGGTCCTTCCGGGCCCACAGCCTGCTCGTCCCGGTCTGGGACCTGCCGACGGAGCTGCCGGCCGAGCAGTGGGAGGAGCCGGCCCGGGAGTTCGCCGGGCGGCTGACCGAGGCGCTCGGTCAGGACGGACCGCTGTCCAGCGCCGAGCGGCGCGCCCGGGACGGCCTGCGCGGCCGCCAGCTCACCCTGCGCTAGTCGGCCGCCGGGTCGCGCGGCGGCGCTAGAGCGGGTCGCGCTCGACGGGGCAGCTCATGCAGCGGGGGCCGCCGCGGCCGCTGCCGAGCTCGGAGCCGGCGATCCGGATCACCTCGATGCCGTGCGCCTCGAGCTGCGCGTTCGTCTCCGCGTTCCGCTCGTACGCCATCGCCAGCCGGGGCGCCACGCACAGCGTGTTGTTCCCGTCGTCCCACTGCTCCCGCTCGGCCGTCACCGGGTCCAGCCCGGTCCCGATGACCCGGATCCGGTCCAGCCCGAGCGCCCGCGCGCCCGCGGCCAGGAACGGCTCGGGCTCGCCGACCACCAGCTCACCGTCGTCCCCGGCCGTGACCGTGTACGCGAGCGTGTCCGCGACCGGCGGATACAGCGTGACCGCGTCGACGTCGACCATCGTGCAGATCGTGTCCAGGTGCATGGTCGCCCGCTCCTGCGCGATCGGGACCACCACCACCGTGTGCACCAGCCCCTCGTCGAACACCCGGCGGGCCAGCGTCTCCACCCCGGCCGGCGTGGTCCGCTGGCCCGTGCCGACCGCGAGCACGCCCGGGCCGAGCAGCAGCACGTCGCCGCCCTCCAGCCACTCCGACTGCGGCTCGTACACCGTCGCGGTGCCGGCGAAGCGCGGGTGCGAGGCGTAGATCGCCCGCAGCAGCGTCGTCTCCCGGCGGCGGGCCAGCATCGACGGGCTGGTCACCGCGACCTCGCCCCGGATCCAGACGCTGGAGTCGCGGGTGAACAGCAGGTTGGGCAGCGGGTCGACGACGAAGTCGTGCTCGTCCATCAGCCGGTACGTCAGCCCGCGGCCGGTCTTCAGCTCCCGCTGGGTGAGCCCGGCCGTGAGCACCCCGGCCAGGTCGGTCGGGTGCAGCTCGGACAGGTGCCGCTGCACGACCGTACGGAGGGTCGGGCCGAGGCGGGGGTCGTCCAGCACGGCCGCGATCGTGGAATCCCGCGCGTCCGACTCGACCAGCGTCTGCTCCAGCAGCTCGCCCAGGTAGAGCACCTCGACACCGTGGTCGCGCAGCGCCTGGGCGAACCCGTCGTGCTCGTCCTGGGCCCGGTCCACCCACGGGATCCCGTCGAAGAGCAGCTGGTCGTTGTTGCGCGGGGTCAGCCGCTTGAGCTCCGCGCCCGGCCGGTGCAACAGGACCGTACGCAGCCGACCCACCTCGCTGTCGACATACCCGGCCACATGCTGACTCTATCGGCGCCGCCGGTACGGTGGCCGACATGGGGCTGTTGGACGACAAGGTCGTCGTGGTGACCGGCGCCGGGCGCGGTATCGGCCGTGGTGAGGCGCTCGAGTGCGCACGGCAGGGCGCCGCGATCGTGCTCAACGAGTTCGACCCGGCGGTCGGCGCCGCGGTCGTCGACGAGATCAAGGCCACCGGCGGGAACGCGGTCCTGGTCGAGGGCGACGTCTCCGAGATCGCCGTCGCCGACGAGCTGATCGCGACCGCGGTGCGCGAGTTCGGCCGGCTCGACGGGCTGGTCAACAACGCCGGCGTGCTGCGGGACCGGACGCTGGTGAAGATGAGCCCGCAGGAGTGGGACACGGTCGTCCGGGTCCACCTGCGCGGGCACTACGCGCCGACGCACGCGGCGCTCGGGCACTGGCGGGAGCACGGCGGCCCCGGCCACATCGTCTGCACCGCCTCCACCTCGGGCCTGCTCGGCAACTTCGGCCAGTCGAACTACGGCGCGGCCAAGGCCGGCATCGCCGCGTTCGCGCAGATCGTCGCGCTCGAGTCGGCCCGGATGGGCGTGACCTGCAACGCGATCGCGCCGGCCGCGCGCACCCGGATGACCGAGGGGGCGTACGGGGACATCTTCGGGGCGAACGAGGGCTTCGACTTCTGGGACCCGGACAACGTCGCCCCGCTGGTGTCGTACCTGGTCAGCGAGGCGTCCGCGCACATCAGCGGCAAGGTCTTCGGGGTCCAGGGCAACGCGGTCGAGCTCTACCGGCCGTGGACGTCCGCGGCCGCGCTGGAGAACGAGGGCGGCCGCTGGGACCCGCAGGTGCTGGCCGGCCGGATCGACGTGCTCTTCGCCGAGGCCGACATCGAGCCGGCCGCGGAGTTCGGCATGGCCCGGCTGCGCTACACGATGACGGACCGCGGCTGACCGTCCGCGCGCTCAGGACGGGGGACGGCGGGCGGCGCGGGTGGTGAGCACGGCCAGGGCGAAGCCGAGCAGCGCCGCGAGGACGTGCCCGACGCCGGTGACGTCGGTGTCCAGCCCCAGTGGGCCGGCGGTGACGACGAGCAGGCCCAGCACGTACCAGGGGCGGAGGCGGCGCGGGACCCGGCCGGCCAGCAGCCCGGCCACGGCGGCCAGCCCGTAGCTGACCCCGACGTCGGGCTCCCGGGCGATCGCCGGGTCGACCACGCCGTCGTTGATCCCGGCGGCGAGCAGCACGGCCACGAACAGCGTCGCGCCGACGTGCCCGAGCACGGCGACGATGATCGTCGCGGTCCGGCCCAGCCAGCGCTGCGCCGCCCCGAAGACCAGCACCAGCGGGGCGAGGATCCACAGCCCCCACAGCGGCCAGACCACGAACGCGCTGGCCCCCAGCACGAGCAGCGGCGTGTGCCGCAGGTTGTCCAGGTTGGTGCTGGTGTCCAGGACCAGGTCCTGGGGCCGCGTCCCCGGCAGCACCCGGACCACGATCGCCACGACGACGACCACGGCCGCGTACGCCCAGCCGACGTCGGCGCCCCGGAAGGCCCCGGCAACGGTGGGACGACGCCACCGCCGCACGCCGGGCCCGCCCACCCGATCACGATAGGGCGCTCACCGGCCCCTCACCGTCCGGCCCGTACGGTTGGCGCGCCAGGGCGCAACGCCGCGCCATCTATCGAGGAGCAGTCGTGAGCAGACCCACCCTCCTGGTCCCTCGGGGCCCGGAGGCGGCGACGGTCAGGGAGGCGAGCCGGCGGACCGCGACCCTGGTGGCCACCGTGACCTGGCTGCTGGGCGCGGGCACGGTGGTCAGCGCGCTGCTGCCGCCGATCCGGGGCCGGATGCGGGTGCTCACCGAGCTCGTCCCGCTGCTCGGCGCCGACACCGCGACGGCGGTCGCGGCCGCGCTCGGCGTGCTGCTCTGTTACCTGGCCGGCGGGCTGCGCCGGCGCAAGCGGCGGGCCTGGCTGACCGCGGTCGCGGTGACGCTCCTGGTCGCGATCGCCCACCTGGCCAAGGGCCTGGACGTGGAGGAGGCGCTGGCCTCGCTCGCGGTGCTGGGCCTGCTGGTGGCGACCCGGCGCGAGTTCCAGGCCGAGGGCGACCCGACCAGCCGCTGGCTCGTGGTCCGCCGGTTCGTCCAGCTGGCCGCGATCGGCACCGGCCTCGGCCTGCTCATGCTCCAGGTGTACGGCGACCACGTCGTCGGCCGCCCGTCGCTGGGGATGCAGCTGCGGCACGTGCTGCTCGGGCTGGTCGGCGTCCGCGGCCCGCTGCGGTTCTCCGGCGACCGGGCGGCCGACCTGGTCTCGGCCGTGCTGCTCGCCTTCGGGCTGCTGACCGCGTTCTCCACGGCGTACCTGGTGCTGCGGGCGGCCGAGCCGGTGGCCCTGCTCTCCGGCACCGACGAGCAGCGGCTGCGGGAGCTGCTGGCCCGGCACGGCGGGCGCGATTCGCTCGGCTACTTCGCGCTGCGGCGGGACAAGAGCGTGGTGTTCTCGGCCAGCGGCAAGGCGGCGGTGGCGTACCGGGTCGTGCACGGGGTGCTGCTGGCCAGCGGCGACCCGATCGGCGACCCGGAGGCCTGGCCGGGCGCGATCGCCGAGACGCTGGAGCTGGCCCGGCGGCACGCCTGGGTGCCGGCCACGATCGGCTGCGGCGAGCTCGGCGCGACCGTCTGGGCCCGGCACGGCCTGGACGCGTACGAGCTGGGCGACGAGGCCGTGCTCGACCTGGACACGTTCAGCCAGGCCGGACGGCCGATGCGGGGCGTCCGGCAGGCGGTCTCCCGGATCGAGCGGGCCGGCTTCACCGCGGCGGTCCGGCGGACCGGGGAGATCCCGCCGGCCGAGCTGTCCGAGCTGGTCTCGGTCGCGGCGGCCTGGCGCGGCGGCACGGTCGAGCGCGGCTTCTCGATGGCGCTGTCCCGCATCGGCGACCCGGCCGACCCCGACTGCGTGGTTGTCACCGCGCACCAGGACGGAACACTGCGCGGGCTGCTGCACTTCGTGCCCTGGGGCGAGGACGGCCTGTCGCTGGACCTCATGCGCCGGGACCGGACCGCGGACAACGGGCTGAACGAGTTCCTGGTCGTCTCGCTGGCCGACGCCGGCCCGGCCCTGGGCGTACGGCGGCTGTCGCTGAACTTCGCGGTGCTGCGGTCCGCGCTGGAGCGGGGCGAACGGATCGGGGCCGGCCCGATCGCCCGGGCCTGGCGCTCGGTGCTGGTCGCGGCGTCGCGGTGGTGGCAGATCGAGACGCTCTACCGCTTCAACGCCAAGTTCCAGCCGACCTGGGAGCCACGCTTCCTCTGCTTCCCCTCCGCCCGGGAGCTGCCGCGGATCGCGGTCGCGGCGCTGGAGGCGGAGGCGTTCCTGGTCCGGCCGCGGCCGCTGCGGGGTTGGCTCGGGCGGCGCTGACCCCGCGATCAGCGGTGCGGCGCTGCGCCGACGGGCGCATTGTCCCGCCGCGAACTCCGTGGGAGATTCCCAAGCGTCGATAAACACCTCCGGGGGGAGTTCGCAATGGTGCGAACGATCGTCAAGGCTGTCCTGCTCGCGGTGGCCACGGCTGCCACCGTCGTCACCGTCGGGGGCACGGCCGGTGCCGCGGCCTGCTCGGTGCGCAACGGCACCAGCTCGTTCGGCACCCTGCAGGCGGCCATCGCCGCGGCCGCCGACGGGAACCGGCTGGTGATCTCCGGCACCTGCACCGGCCCGTTCCTGCTCGACAAGAGCCTCACCCTGGTCGGCAGCGCGCCCGGAGCCGGCCGTCCGGTGCTCACCGGCGCGAACGTCAGCCGGGTCCTCGTCGTCGACGCGCCGGCGGTCGTCGCGCTCACCGACGTGATCGTCCGCAACGGCAACTCGACCGGGTTCGGCGGCGGGGGCGGCATCAGCAGCTCCGGCACGCTGACGCTGACCCGCGTCCTGGTGACCCAGAACCGCACGGTCGGGGCCGGCGGCGGCATCCTCAACCTCGGCGACATGACGCTGACCCGCTCGCTGGTCTCGAGCAACCGGTCCGGCTTCGACGGCGGCGGCATCTTCAACGCCGGCGACCTGACCACCTGGTCGACCAACCTGGTCGGCAACAGCACCACCGGCGTCGGCGGCGGCATGTTCAGCGAGGGGGTGGCGACCATGCACGGCGGTCAGGTCACCCGCAACACCGCGACCGACGTGGGCGGCGGCATCCTCACCGTGAACATCCTCACGCTGGACGGGACCCGGGTCTTCGGCAACACCCCGGACGACTGCGACGACTGCTGAGCAATCGGCACGAACCGCTGCCGACCCGGCGGTGGCAGGATTGGCGGCATGGTCAGCGTGGATCCGTCCGGCACCGGAACGATGTCGGACCGGCCGAGACGTCCGGTCCCGACGAGTGCGTCCTACTCGATCACGGTGCGGTTGCAGGCCGACCCGGACCCGGCGGTGGTCGGCCGGATCGCCACCGCGGTCGGCACCGCCGGCGGGGTGGTGACCGCGATCGATGTCGCCGAGTCCCGGCACGACCGGATCACGGTCGACGTCACCTGCTCGGCGGTGAACGGTGAGCATGCGGACGAGATCGTCGCCGCGCTCGGTGCCGTCGAGGGTGTCACCGTGCACAAGGTCAGCGACCGGACGTTCCTGCTGCACATCGGCGGGAAGATCGAGACCCATTCCAAGGTGCCGCTGCGGACCCGCGACGACCTGTCCATGGCGTACACGCCCGGGGTGGCGCGGGTGTGCCTGGCGCTGGCCCGCAACCCCGACGACGTCCGGCGGCTGACCTCGAAGGGCAACACGGTCGCGGTCGTCACCGACGGCACCGCGGTGCTGGGGCTCGGTGACCTCGGGCCGGGCGCGGCGATGCCGGTGATGGAGGGCAAGGCCGCGCTGTTCAAGCGGTTCGCCGGGATCGACGCCTGGCCGATCTGCCTGGACACCACCGACGTCGACGAGATCGTCCAGGTGGTGAAGGCGATCGCGCCCGGATTCGGCGGGATCAACCTGGAGGACATCAGCGCGCCGCGCTGCTTCGAGATCGAGCGGCGGCTGCGGGCGCTGCTGGACATCCCGGTCTTCCACGACGACCAGCACGGCACCGCGATCGTCGTGGTGGCCGCGCTGACCAACGCGCTGCGCTGCGTCGGCAAGGCGCTCGGCTCGGTGAAGGTCGTGGTCTGCGGAGCCGGTGCGGCCGGGACCGCGGTGGCCGAGCTGCTGCTGGAGGCCGGCGTACGGCACCTGCTGGTCTGGGACCGGGAGGGCATCCTCGCCCCGTCCGACGACCGGCTGTCCGGCTCGAAGCGGCGGCTGGCCGAGCGGACCAACCCGGAGAACGTCACCGGCGAGCTGCCGGACGCGCTGACCGGCGCCGACGTGGTGATCGGGGTGTCCGCGGCCGGGGTCATCGACCCGGCCTGGCTGACGCTGATGGCGCCGCGGCCGGTGGTCTTCGCGCTGGCCAACCCCGACCCCGAGGTCGACGTCGACGCCGCCCGGCAGGTCGCGGCGGTGGTGGCGACCGGGCGCAGCGACTACCCGAACCAGATCAACAACGTGCTGGCGTTCCCCGGGGTGTTCCGCGGGCTGCTGGACGCGAGGGCCCGCAACATCACCACCTCGATGCTGCTGTCCGCGGCGGCGGCGCTGGCGGCGGTCGTGACCGACGACCAGCTCAACGCGTCGTACGTGGTGCCGAGCGTGTTCGACCCCAAGGTCCCGCGGGCGGTCGCGGCGGCCGTCGCCGAAGCCGCCCGGGTCGACCCCTCCGCCGAGACCGTCCCCATCCCCTCCACGACCGACGACCGCTGAGCGGGCGGGGCTCAGCCCGGCTGGATCCAGTCGGCGGCCATGACCTCGCGCATCGCCTTGCGCTTGGTCCGCCCGCGCAGCCGGTCCACGAACAGCAGGCCGCGCAGGTGGTCGGTCTCGTGCTGCAGGCAGCGGGCGAACTGGCCGTCGCCGACGTACCGGACCGGGGCGCCGGTCATGTCCTTGCCCTCGACCGCCGCGTACGACGCGCGCTCGGTCTCGTAGTGCAGGCCCGGGATCGACAGGCAGCCCTCGAAGTCGTCGTCGATCTCGCCGCCGGCCGAGACCAGCACCGGGTTGACCACGTGCCCGACGTGGTGGGTGCCGGCGGAGTCGGGGCAGTCGAAGACGAACACCGACAGGCCGGCGCCGATCTGGTTCGCGGCCAGGCCGACGCCCTCGGCCGCGTACATCGAGGCGAACATGTCGTCGACCAGCTGCGCGAGCGACTCGTCGAACTCGGTCACCTCGTCGGCCGGTGTCCGCAGCACCGGATCCCCGAACACCCGGATCGGCCGCGCCACACCCTTGGTCCGTCCCGCAGTCACCCCCCAATGTTACCGACGGCCGTGGGGTGCGCTTGAGGGCCGCCCGCGCCGATCGGTAGCAAGCCTGTCGCCATGGGGCATTCTGTCCGGATGCACGGGTACGTCGACGAGCCGCCGACCCGATCGTCCGGGCGGTCGGCGCGGGCGGGACTGGCGGCGGCGGGTCGAGCCGACGCTGGAGGGCTCGCGCGTTGACAGCGCGAAACCCGGCTGCTCACCGTCCGGAGAGGAGCCGGGCCCACTTCGTCAGGTCCTCTGGACCTTCCGCGCTGTCCATCATCCGCGACAGCGCCGCCCGGCGCAAGCGGTTCAGGGGTGGCGGCCGGACCAGGTCCAGGCATAGCCGGGGTCCTCGCAGGCGAGGCCGGCGGGAGCGAGGGAGAGCGGGCGGAAGGTGTCGACCATGACCGCGAGCTCGTCGAAGCGCTCGGCGCCCAGCGCACGCTCGACCGCGCCGGGCTGGGGTCCGTGCGTGAACCCGCTCGGGTGCAGCGAGATCGACCCCTGCCCGATGCCGGACCCGCGCCTCGCCTCGTAGTCGCCGGCCGCGTAGAACAGCACCTCGTCCGAGTCGACGTTCGCGTGGTTGTACGGCACCGGCACCGCCAGCGGGTGGTAGTCCACCTTCCGCGGCACGAACGAGCAGATCACGAAGTTGTGCCCCTCGAACGTCTGGTGCACCGGCGGCGGCTGGTGCACCCGCCCGGTGATCGGCTCGAAGTCGCTCACGTTGAACGCGTACGGATAGAGGCAGCCGTCCCAGCCGACCACGTCGAAGGGATGGTCCGCGTACGTCAGCACGGACGTCCCGGCCCGGTGCCGGACCACCACCGCCACGTCGGTGCCGGTCGAGACCAGCGGCGCCGAGGGCCCGCGCAGGTCCCGCTCGCAGAACGGCGCCGACTCCAGGTACTGCCCCCGCGGCGAGAGGTAGCGCCGCGGCGGCCCGATGTGGCTGGCCGCCTGCACCACGAGTGTCCGAAGTGGACCGTCCGGGACCCAGCGGTGGGTGGTCGAGGTCGGCAGCAGCACGTAGTCCCCGGGCCCGACGGTGAGCGCGCCGAACACGGTCTCCACGGTCGCGGTCCCGGACTCGACGTAGACGCACTCGTCGCCGACGGCGTTGCGGTAGAGCGGCGAGGGCCGGTCCGCGACCGCGTAGGAGATCCGGACGTCGTCGTTGGCCAGCAGCAGCTGCCGCCCGGTGATCGCGTCGCCGGACCCGGCGTCCAGCTTGGACGTACGCAGGTGCCGCGGCAGCAGCGGGTGGTTCGCGGTCAGCCCTTCCGTGGGCGACTCCCAGATGCGCGAATCGACGATCGCGGTCGGCAGGTGCTCGTGGTAGAGCAGCGCCGACTCGGCCGAGAACCCGTCGCTGCCCATGAGCTCCTCGGCGTACAGACCGCCGTCGGGCTTGCGGAACTGGGTGTGCCGCTTGCGCGGCAGCTCGCCGACCTGCCGGTAGTACGGCATCCGCCGCCTCCTCCTGGACCCGGGAACGACGCTGTCCCCGCGCCCGACCCTCGCTCGCCCCGCCGCCGCCGTCAACCCGCCGCCGGGATGGTGCCCGCTCGAACGCGTACTACTCCCGGTGGTATTTACCTCTCTGAGTAGTACGCCCTGACCAGCAGTACTCCGCCGCCGGCATGCGCTAGCGTCCGGCGGCGTGAGCGGGAGCTGGGTGGTGGTGCCGGACGGGACCGGGTTCGGGGTCGAGAACCTGCCGTACGGGGTGGCCGGGTCGCGTGTCGTCGTCCCGCTCGGCGACCGGGCCCTGGACCTCGAGACCATGGTCGTCACGCTGGCGCCCGAGCTGTCCCGACTGGTGAGCGAGCCGAGCCTGGACCGGCTGCTGGCGGCCGGCCCGGACGCCTGGGCCGAGGTCCGCGCGACCCTGCGGCGCATCCTCACCGAGGACACCCCGGCCCACCGCCGGGCCGTGGACGCCGCGCTGCACGACCCGGGCACGCCGCAGCTGCCGTTCACCGTCGCCGACTACGCCGACTTCTACTCCTCCGAGCAGCACGCGACGAATGTCGGGCGGATCTTCCGCCCGGACGCCCCGGCCCTGCCGCCGGCCTGGAAGCACCTGCCGATCGGCTACCACGGCCGGGCCGGCACGGTCGTCGTCTCCGGTACGCCGGTCACCCGCCCGCGCGGCGTGCTGAAGCCGGGGACGTACGGGCCGAGCGAGCGGCTGGACATCGAGGCCGAGGTCGGCTTCGTCGTCGGCGCCGCCTCGACCCTCGGCTCGCCGGTCGCCCCGGCCGACTGGCGGCGGCACGTGTTCGGCGTCGTCCTGCTCAACGACTGGAGCGCCCGTGACATCCAGTCGTTCGAGTCCCGGCCGCTGGGGCCGTTCCTGGGCAAGTCGTTCCTGACCTCGATCTCGCCCTGGGTGGTGCCACTGGCCGCGCTGGAGGGCGCGTTCACCGACCCGCCGGCCCAGGACCCGCCGCCGCTGCCGCACCTGCGGCCGGCCGGCCCGGCGCTCGACCTGGCGATCGAGGTCCGGCTGAACGGGCAGGTGATCTCCCGGCCGCCGGCCGCCGCGCTCTACTGGACCGCCGCCCAGCAGCTGGCCCACCTGACCGCGAACGGTGCCAGCCTGCGACCCGGCGACCTCTACGCCTCCGGCACGGTCTCCGGCGACGCCCCGGACCAGCTCGGCTCGCTGCTGGAGCTGACCCGCGACGGGGCGTCGCCGCTGGCACTCGGAGACGGAAGCACCCGGACCTACCTGCTGGACGGCGACACGATCACGATCTCGGCGACGGCCGGGCTGATCGCCCTGGGCGAGGTCACCGGGACCGTGGTCGCCTGATGATCTTGGTGGGGGTCGCCACCGCCCGCCCCCGTGCCGGGCCGAGGCGACCCCCGACTGCCGAGTTTGCTGCCACGGGGAGTGATCTGCAAGTTGCAGGCGACATGTTGCGAGCGAAAACGACCGCTGACAGAGTCGTACGTATGCAGGCGATGGACAGCCCGGCGGTAGGCCGTCGCCGGCTCGCCGCGGAGCTGCGCCGGCTCCGGTCGGCCGCCGGGCTGACCATCTCCGACGTGGCCGCGCGGCTGGAGTGCTCGGCCGGCAAGATCAGCCGGATCGAGACCGGGGTGGTCGGCGCGCAGGCCACCGACGTGCACGCGATGCTCGACCTCTACGGCATCTCGGACCCGCAGCGGGAGGCGCTGGCCGAGCTGGTCCGGCTCGCCCGCCGCCGGGCCTGGTGGCAGCAGTACGCGGACGTCGTCCCGGCCGAGTCCAGCCGGTTCTTCGGGCTGGAGGACGGCGCGGCGGTGATCGAGCAGCACGCCGGGCCGCTGGTGCCGGGCCTGCTGCAGACCGCGGCGTACGCGCGGGCGCTGATCTCGATCCCGGCCGCGGCCCCGCCGCCGGACGTCGAGCGCCGGATCGAGCTGCGGGTGCGCCGCCAGCAGCTGCTGGACCGGCCGCACCCGCCGCGGCTGCACGTGCTGTTGGACGAGGCCGCGCTCCGCCGCGAGGTCGGCGGTCCCGAGGTGCTCGCGGACCAGCTCGACCACCTGGCCGCGCTCGGGCGGCGGGACCACGTGACGCTGCAGGTGGTCCCGTTCGGCGCCGGTGGGTATGCGGCGCTGGGCGTCATGTTCACGCTCTTCGGCTTCGCCGACCCGGCCGACACGCACGTGGTCTACCTCGAGCAGCTCACCGGCAACACGCTGCTGGAGGCCGGGGCCGACGTCAGCCGCTACACCGCGGCGTTCGCCGAGTCGGCCGCCCGCGCGCTCGACCCGGCCCACACCCTGCAACTCCTCCGGACCCGCGCCCGGGTCTAGACGTCGAACTCGCCGGCGCGGACCCCCGCGACGAAGGCGCGCCACTCCGCCGGGGTGAACCGCAGCTCCGCGCCGCCGGCCTGCTTCGAGTCCCGTACCGCGACCTCGTCGGGGTCGACCGCCACCTCCACGCAGGTCGAGTCCGCCCCCGTACAGGTACCGCTGCGCCGCCAGGTCCGTGTCATCTGCCGTGCTCCTTCGCGTCGTCGCTCACCCCCGGACCGAGTCAAGGCGCTGGACGCGGAGTGCGACAGGTGCGCACGAAAGGCCGTACAAGTCCGTACGCCCGGGCGATTGTCGTGGCAACATTTCGACATCCCTTGTCCCGGGAGGTGGCCGATGCCCGAGCCGTATTCCGAGCGTCCCGATCCGGACCGCATCGCCACCCGGCCGGAGTTCTCCCGCGAGCTCAGCCGGCTGCGGGAGCGGGCCGGGCTCACCGTCCGCGAGGTCGCCCGGGCGGTCGGCATCCGGAACTCGACCGCGGGCGGCTACTTCAGCGGCCGGCACCTGCCGGGCCCGAACAACCAGCCGCTGCTGGCCGAGATCGTGCGCGTCTGCGGCCTGGACGACCCGGACGAGATCGCCCGCTGGGTCGAGGCGCTGGTCCGGGTCCGGCGCGGACCGGCGCCGCGGGCGTCGGACAGGGGGTCGGCGGGCGAGCCCGAGCCGTACCGCGGGCTGGCGACGTTCGAGCCGGAGGACGAGCGCTGGTTCCACGGCCGGGAGGCGCTGACCGGGCAGGTCGTCGAGCGCGTCCGCACCGCCCGTACGGTGCTGGTGGTCACCGGTCCGAGCGGGTCCGGGAAGTCCTCGCTGCTGCGGGCGGGCGTGCTGCCGGCGCTGCGCCGGGAGCTGCACCCGGACGGGACCCCGGTCTGGGACTGCCGGCTGCTGGTGCCGGGCGAGCACCCGCTGGAGCGGCTGCGGGCCGAGCCGCCGGCCGCTCCCGGCAGCACGCTGGTGCTGGTCCTGGACCAGTTCGAGGAGGTGTTCACGACGTCGGCCGACCCGCGGGACGAGGTCGCCGACGCGGTCACCGCGCTGGCCGGCGAGGCCCGGGTGATCCTCGGCCTGCGGGCCGACTTCTGGGCCGCCGCGGCCGCCGTACCCGGGCTGGTGCCGGCGCTGCAGGACGGCCAGGTCGTGGTCGGCCCGATGGCCCCGCCGGACCTGCGCCGGGCCATCACCGAGCCGGCCCGGCTGGCCGCGGTCGAGCTGGAGAGCGGCCTGGTCGACGTGATCCTGCGCGACGCCGCCCCGCGCGGCGACGCCGGCACCCTGCCGCTGCTCTCGCACGCGCTGCTCGCGACCTGGCAGCGCGGCCGTCGCGGCCGGCTCACGGTCGCCGACTACCTCGGCAGCGGCGGTATCGGCGGGGCGATCGCGCAGACCGCCGAGGACATCTACCTCGCCCTCACCCCGGACGAGCGGGACGGCGCCCGGCGGCTGTTCCTCCGGCTGGTGCACGTCGAGGACGAGGCGGCCGACACCCGCCGCCGGGTGCCCCGGACCGAGCTGGAGGACGCCACCCTGCTGGACCGGTACGTCGAGCACCGGCTGGTCACCGTCGACGCGACCACCGCCGAGATCGCGCACGAGGCGCTGCTGTCGGCCTGGCCGCGGCTGCGGGAGTGGGTGGACGCGGACCGGGCCGGGCTGCGGGTGCACCGGCGGCTCACCGAGGCCGCCGGTGTCTGGCAGCAGGCCGACCGGGACCCGCACACGCTGCTGCGCGGCGGCCGGCTGGTCACCGCGACCGAGTGGGTCGCCGACCATCCGGCCGCGCTCAACCGATCCGAGCAGGCCTTTCTGGCCGCCAGCTGCGAGGCCGCGACCGCGGAGCAGGTCCGGGATCGCCGCCGCGCCCGCCGGCTGCGCTCCCTGCTCGCGGTCGCCTGCGCGTTGCTGCTGGTGACCGGTGGGCTGACCGGCTACCTGTTCCAGCAGCGCCGGCTCGCTGACGGCCAGCGGGACCAGGCCATCTCCCGCCGGGTGGCGACGGACGCGGACCGGTTGCGGGACATGAACCGGAACCTGTCGATGCAGCTGGCGCTGGTGGCGTACCGCATCTCGCCGACGGCGGAGGCCCGCTCCAGCCTGGTCGACTCCTCCTCGCTGCCGGCCCCGACCCGGCTGCTCGGCCCGGCCGGGGTCCTGCAGGCCGTCGCGCTCACCCCGGACGGCCGGATCGCGGCGGCCGGCGGGGCCGGCGGCCGGGTCCGGATCTGGGACCTGCCTTCCCGCCGGCTGCTCGGCACCGTGACCGGCTCGACCGGCCCCTCGGCGACGGTCTTCGCGGTCGCGATCACCCCGAACGGCCGCGTCCTGGCCACCGGCGGCTCCGACGGCCTGCTCCGGCTCTGGTCGATCGCCGACCCCGGGCGGCCGCTCCCGCTGACCGCGGTCGTCGGCTCCACCGGCGCGCTGCCGACGGTCTTCGCGATCGCCGTCGCCCCGGACGGCCGGACGCTGGCCGCCGGGGGAGCGGACGGCCTGGTCCGGCAGTGGTCGCTCGCCGACCCGGCCGTGCCCCGCGCGCTGCCGCCGCTGCGCGGACCGGAGGGCTACGTCCAGGCGCTGTCGTACAGCCCGGACGGCCGGGCGCTCGCGGCCGGCAGCAACGATGCCAAGGCGTACCGCTGGGACCTGCGGACGCGCGCCGTGCAGGTCCTGACCGGGGCCAGGAAGACGGTCTTCGCGGTCGCGTTCAGCCCGGACGGGCGGACCCTGGCGGCCGGGAGCGCGGACACGGCCGTGCACCTCTGGTCGGAGCCGGCCGGGACCCGGCAGCCGTCGCTGACCGGCGCGACCAGCTGGATCAACGGGGTCGCGTTCAGCCCCGACGGCCGGCTGCTCGCGGCCGGCGGCTCGGACAGCATGGTCCGGCTCTGGTCGCTGCCGGACCGGCGGCCGGCCGGGACGCTGCCCCATCCCGGCCCGGTGACCGCGGTCCGCTTCGCCGACGCGGGCCGGACCCTGGTCACCAGCGCCACCGACGGGGCCCTGCGGAGCTGGCCGCTGCCCGGACCCACCCTGGCCCGGCTGCCCGACTCGGTCTTCGGCGTGCAGTACCTCGACGGCGGCGACCGGCTCGCCATCGCCGGCGGCGTCCTGGACGACGCCGTCCGGACCTGGGACGTCCGCGATCCCCGGCGGCCGGAGCCGGACGGCCCCCCGTTGCGGGGACCGGACGACGCGCCGTTCACCGGGGCGATGGCGGTCAGCCCGGACGGCGGCACCATCGCCACCGGAAGCAAGGACGGCTCGGTACGGCTCTGGCGGCAGGGCGTCGCGACCGAGCTGACCGGTCCGACCGCCGTCGTCCAGGCGCTGGCCTTCAGCCCGGACGGCACCCGGCTGGCCGTCAGCGGCAACGACCACCGGGTCTGGCTCTGGCGGCTGGCCGACCCCGGCCACCCGGTCGCGCTGGTCGGCGCCGACAACTACACGTTCGGCGTCGCCTTCGACCCCACCGGCCGGTACGTCGCGGCCGGGAGCGCCGACGAGACGGTCCGGATCTGGCTGGTCGACGGCGCCCGGACCCCGATCACGACGCTGCACGGCCCGGCCAGCTACGTCGACTCCGTCGCGTTCAGCCCGGACGGCCTGACGCTGGCCGCCGGCAGCGCCGACGCCACCGTCCGGCGCTGGGACGTGCACGACATCCGCCGGCCGGTGCCGCTGCCGACGCTCAGCGGGCCCGGCGACTACGTCAACGGCGTGACCTTCGACCGGTCCGGGACCGTGCTCGCCGCGACCGGCGGCGACCGGACGCTCTGGGCGTGGCACGTCGGCGGCGCCGGCCCGCCGACCCTGCTGCTGCGGCTGACCAGCGCGAGCGACGCGGTGCTCAGCGCCGACTTCCGGCCGGACGGGACCTGGCTGGCCGCCGGGCTGGCCGACGGCGCGGTCCGCCTGTGGAACCTGGACGCGGAGCAGGTCGCCCGCCAGGTCTGCGCGACGGCGGGCGACCCGGTGACGCGGGCGGAGTGGGACCGGTACGTCACCGGGGTGCCGTACCGCCCACCCTGCCCCTGACCGTCACACGGAGAGTCACTGTTCGTACGCGGCCGAGGTGGCGGCGCGCAGTACCTCCTTGACCGGCAGGCCGAGCACGTCGGCGGCCCGGCGGACGTCCTCGAACTCGACGCTGACGTTGACCAGCCGGCCGTCCAGCAGCGCGCGCTTGGTCGCGATCCGCTCGCCGCCGACGGTGACCGCGCCGGTCTCCCGCTGCAGCGCGGTCTTGCCGACCGGCACCTCCCGAACCCCGAGCGTGCTGGTACGGCGGAAGATCTCGGCCCGCACCGCCGCCACCGTCGCGTGTGGACAGAGCGCGTGCAGGGTGTGGGCCGGGCGGCCCTTCTTCATCAGGATCGGGCTGAGCCAGGCGTCGCTGGCGCCGGCCGCGAGCAGCCGGTCCAGCACGTCCGGCCAGAGCCGCGGGTCGAGGTCGTCGACATTCGTCTCCAGCACGACCGCCTGCGCCGGCTGGGATTCCTCGCCCAGCACCAGCCGCAGCACGTTCGGCAGCTCGGCCGGGTCGCGGCCGCCGGCGCCGACCCCGGTCCGGCTCGGGACCAGGCCCGGCAGCGGTCCCCAGCCGGTGACGGTCGCGGCCAGCAGCGCGGCGCCCGTCGGCGTGCACATCTCGTACGGGGCCGGGCCGCCGCGGACCGGGGCGCCGGCCTCCGCCAGCAGGGCGAGCACGGCCGGCGCCGGGACCGGGATCACGCCGTGGCCACTGCGGGCCGTGCCGCCCGAGCCCAGCGTGACCGGGCTCGCGGTCAGCCGCTCCAGCCCGAGCGCGTGCAGCCCGGCGGCGGTGCCGACCATGTCGGCGATCGCGTCGAGCGCGCCGACCTCGTGGAAGTGCACGTCCTCCGGTGCGACCCGGTGCACCGCGGCCTCGGCCCGGGCCAGCCGCGCGAACGCGTCGAGCGCGGTCTCCCTCACTTCGCCGGGAATCCCGGCCCGCTCGACCAGCCGCCGGATGTCGCCCCAATGCCGGGCGGCCGGGGCTTCGGCCGTGTGCACGGCGACCTGGGTGGCGCCGATCCCATGACGCTCCACAGTGGACACCCGCAGCTCGATCGGCTCGACCCCGATCGCGTCGACCGCCGCCTGCAGCGTCGCGAGCGGGACGCCCGCGTCGACGAGCACGCCGAGGAACATGTCCCCGCTGGCGCCGGCCGCGCAGTCCAGCCAGCCGATCACCGGCTGGTCCGGCGCGCGACCCGGGCCGCGAAGAGCCCGGCCCCGAAGCCGTTGTCGATGTTCACCACGACCACGCCGGGGGCGCAGGAGTTGAGCATCGTCAGCAGCGCGGCCACACCGCCGAAGGAGGCGCCGTACCCGACGCTGGTGGGCACCGCGACCAGCGGCACCCCGGTCAGCCCGCCGACCGCGCTGGGCAGCGCGCCGTCCATCCCGGCCACGACGACGAGGCAGTCGGCGGCGTCCAGGGTGTCGCGGGCCGCGAGCAGCCGGTGGATGCCGGCCACGCCGACGTCGGTGACCCGGGTGACCGCGGCCCCGCTGACCCGGGCGGTGAACGCGGCCTCCGCGGCCACCGCGCCGTCCGAGGTCCCCGCCGCCACCACGCACACGGTCCCGGTCGTCGCCGGCAGCGGCCCGACCGCGACGCACCCGGCCTCCTCGTCGGCGGTCACGTCGTCGAACGCCTCCCGCAGCGCCGCCGTCAGCTCCGGCGCCGCGCGGGTCACCAGCGCCGGCCGGTCGGGGTGCGCGGTCCGCAGCGCGGTCACGATCGCGATCGCCTGCGGGACGGTCTTGCCGGCGCCGTAGACGACCTCGGGGTCACCGGTCCGGGCCGCCCGGTGCACGTCAACGCGGGCGAACCCCAGATCCTCGAACCCCTGCACCCGCCGACGATAGCCCGGCCGGCGCAGGGCCGGTCACCAGCCGGCTGACCGTGCGGAGCCCGAGCTCCGGACCGGGCGACGACGGCGGAGCGCAGCCGGGCCGGGGCTAGGCTGCGGCCCGTGACGCGGTACGCCTACCTCGGGCCGGAAGGGACCTTCGCCGAGGCCGCGCTGCGCACGATCCCCGAGGTCGCGCAGGGGACCACGCTGCCGCAGCGGACGGTCCCGGCCGCGATCCAGGCGGTCCGGGCGGGCGTGGCCGATGCCGCCGTGGTCCCGATCGAGAACTCGATCGAGGGCTCGGTCGCCTCCACGCTGGACGAGCTGGGCACCGGGGAGCCGCTGCAGATCGCCCGGGAGATCCTGCTGCCGGTGACGTTCTCGCTGCTGGTCCGGGCGGGGACCGAGGCCGACGCGGTCAAGACCGTGGCCACCCACCCGCACGCGGAGGCGCAGACCCGGCGCTGGCTGCGCGACCACCTGCCGGCGGCCGAGGTGGTGTTCACCGGCTCCACGGCCGGCGCCGCGATGGCCGTCGGCCAGGGCGAGTACGACGCCGCGGTCGCCGCCCCGATCGCCGGCGTCCGGGCCGGGCTGGAGCCGCTGGCCGAGGACATCGCCGACAACCCCGGTGCGGTCACCCGGTTCGTGCTGCTCACCCGCCCGGGTCGGCCGCCGGTGCCGACCGGGCTGGACAAGACCAGCCTGGTCGCGTTCATCCGGGACGACCACACCGGCGCGCTGCTCGAGGTGCTGACCGAGTTCGCCGTCCGGGGCGTGAACCTGACCCGGATCGAGTCCCGCCCGACCGGCGAGCAGCTCGGGCGGTACTGCTTCTCGATCGACTGCGAGGGCCACGTGGCGGACGCCCGGGTCGGTGACGCGCTGGCCGCGCTGCACCGGATCTGCGCCGACGTCCGCTTCCTGGGGTCGTACCCGCGCAGCGGACCGGGACAGAACATGCCGATGCCGCCGGGGCGGGACGACGCCGCGTTCGCCGACGCCGCGGCCTGGCTGAAGAAGCTCACCGGCTGACGTCTTCCTGCAAGACGCGCGCGCCCGGATCCGGCAGGCTGGGGTCATGTCGCACTACCCGCCGATCACCCCGCACCTGGCCATCACCGACGTCGCCGCGGCGCTCGACTTCTACCCGAAGGCGTTCGACGCGACCGAGCGGCTACGGCTGAGCCTGCCGGACGGGTCCGTCGCGCACGCCGAGCTGGAGTTCAACGGTGCCCTGGTCACGATCGGCGCCGCCGGGGAGATGTTCGGGCTGTCGCAGCCGGACGGGGACGGCCCGGCCGAGGTCGTCATCACGCTGTCCGTGCCCGACACCGACGCCGCGTACGCCCGGGCGCTCGACGCCGGCGCGACCAGCGCGAGCGAGCCGGCCGACCAGTTCCACGGCGACCGTACGGCCGCGGTGCGGGACCCGTTCGGGCACAAGTGGACCTTCCAGACCCACCTCGAGGACGTCGATCCGGAGGAAATGCAGCGCCGGCTGACCGCGCTGATGACGGGTTCCTAGAATCCGTGCGTGACCGAGCTGCCCGCCGTGGTGTTGCGTGCCCCGGCGGGCGGCCGCCCGTTCCGGCTCGGCCGGCGGGCGCCGCTCCCTGAGCTGGCCGACGTCGTCGGGCACTTCTGGTGCGTGGAGTGGACGCTGCCCGAGGGCAGCGTCCACGACCAGGAGGTCGTCTCGCACCCCTGCGGGCACCTCACCGTCGAGGCCGACGGAGCGTTCCTGCAGGGCGTGCCCACGCACCGGTTCGAGCGGCGGCTGACCGGCACCGGCCGGGTGGTGAGCGCGCACCTGCGCCCGGCCGCGCTCAGCGCGCTGACCGACCTGCCGGCCGCGCGGCTGACCGACGCCCGGACCCCGCTGGCCGAGGCGATGCCGGACGCCCCCGGGCTGGACAAGGTGCGCGCCGCCGAGGGACCCGAGGCCGGGATGGACGCGCTGGAGGACTGGTTCCGCGCGCTCGGGCCGCGGCGGCGCGCGGGCGCCGAGCTGGTCGACGAGGCGGTCGACCTGATCGCGGCCCGGACCGACCTGACCCGGGTGGACGCGCTCGCGGCCGAGCTCGACGTCACCGTACGGACCCTGCAGCGGCGCTTCGACCGGCATCTCGGCGTCGGCCCGAAGTGGGTGCTCAACCGGTGCCGGATCCAGGACGCGCTCGGCGTCATCGAGTCCGGCGGCGAGGTCGACTGGGCCACGCTCGCGGCCGGCCTCGGGTACACCGACCAGTCCCACTTCACCAACGCGTTCACCGCGCTGGTCGGGGTGCCGCCGGGCGCCTATAGCAGCCGGCCCACCGGCCCTCAATCTCCGAACGGAGACGATCGCCCGGCTGAGGGCGACCGACCTGCTCACTGACGGCGGCTGTCCGGAGCGCCCGGAATTCCTAGCGTCGGAGTCCCCGACGTCAGGAGCAACCGATGAGAATCCTCGCCGCCCTCGCGCTGACCGCCGGCCTGGTGGCCGGTACGGCCGGTGTCGCGACCGCCGCGCCACCCGGCCCCGACCTCGCCGCCGGCGGTGTGCACGCGCCGGTGCCCACCCTGGCCTGGACCGACTGCCCCGGCGTCGGCCCCGGCATCCAGTGCGCGACCGCGAGGGTCCCGCTCGACTACGACGCACCGGCCGGCCCTGCCATCGACGTCGCGGTCGCCCGGCACCCGGCCACCGACCGGGCCCACCGGGTCGGCTCGCTGTTCCTCAACCCCGGCGGTCCCGGCGGCTCCGGGATCAACTTCCTGCCGGCGGCGCTGGCCGCGGTCGACCCGTCGGTCGCAGCCCGGTTCGATCTGGTCGGCGTGGACCCGCGCGGCACCTCCCGCAGCACGCCGGTGCAGTGCTTCGCCACCGCGGCCGAGCAGGACGCGTTCTTCGGCGCCCTGCCGGACTTCCCGGTCGGGCCGGAGATCCCGGGCTGGCTGGCCTCGTACCGGGACTACACGAGCCGGTGTGCGCACCTCGCCGGGCCGATCATCGACCACTCCTCGACCGCGAACTTCGTCCGTGACCTCGACCTGCTCCGCCAGGCCGTCGGCGACCCGGGCTTCTCCTTCCTCGGCTACTCCTACGGCAGTCAGGTCGGCTCGACATACGCGGCGATGTTCCCGAGCCGGGTCCGCGCGGTCGTGATCGACGGCGTGGTCGACCCGGTGGCCTGGTCGACCGGGTACGGCCGGACCGGCTCGCTGCTGCCGATCACCACCCGGCTGCGCAGCGCCGAGGGCGCGTCGGACACGCTCGGCGCGTTCTTCCGGACCTGTGCGGCGGCCGGACCGGACCGGTGCTCGTTCGCCGAGCCGGGTGCGGGCGCGGCCGCCCTGGCGGCCAAGTTCGACCGGGTCGCGGCGGCGCTGCGCCGGCATCCGGTGGACCTGCCGCAGCCGGGTGGCGTCCTGCACGTGACGTACTCGGTCCTGATCGGCGGCGCGCTCAGCCTGCTGTACGACGTCCCGAGCTGGCCGGCGCTCGCCGACGCGGCCGAGGGGCTGGCCCAGGCGACCAGCGGCGCGGCGATCCCCGCCCGGACGTCGACGACGGCGCTGGCTGACCAGCCGGTCTTCGCGAGCGGGTTCGACGCGGTCGCGTGCGTGGACGGGGTGGAGCCGCGGTCGCCGCTGGCCTGGCCGGCCGCCGCGCTGGCCCAGGACCGGGTCGCGCCGTACTTCGGCTCGGCCTGGACGTACCCGTCCCAGGCCTGCGCGACCTGGCCCGGCCACGACACCGACCGGTACGCCGGCCCGTACGACCGGCCGACGGCGAGGCCGGTCCTCGTGGTCGGCACCCGCTTCGACCCGGCCACCCCGTACCAGGCGGCGCGGACCGTCGCGGCCCGGTTGCCGGGGGCGCGGCTGCTCACGCTGGACGGGTACGGCCACACGTCGCTGGCGCAGAGCGCGTGCATCGACCGATACCAGGCCGCGTACCTGATCCGGGGCGCGCTGCCGCCGCGGGGTGCGACCTGCGAGCCGGACCACCAGCCGTTCGACCCGACCCTGACCTCGAGCGCCGCCCGCGCGACCGTGGTCGCCGACGCCCGCCCCTGAGAACCGAGTCGGCCGGGCTCAGAGGTAGAGCCCGGTCGACTCCTCGATCCGGGCCGCGGCGACCGCGTGCACGTCCCGCTCCCGCAGGATCAGGTAGAGCTGGGCCTGCACCTCGACCTCGTTCGGGTCCTCCGGGCTGAACAGGACCTGGTCGCCGACCTCGATGACCCGCACGTGGTTGCCGGTGGCCAGCACCTCGCCCCAGACCAGCCGGGTCGCCGCGACCTGCGCGGTCGGCGGGATGAGGATGCCACCGGAGGAGCGCCGGTCGCCCTCGTCGCCGGGCACCTTGACCAGGACCCGGTCGTGCAGCATCCGGATCGGCAACCGGCCCGAGCCGGGCAGGGATTGGGCCACAGCGCAGAAGGTAGTCAGGCCCAGCCCAGCTCGTGCAGGCGGGCGTCGTCGATGCCGAAGTGGTGGGCGATCTCGTGCACGACGGTGATCGCGACCTCCTCCACCACGTCCGCCTCGGTCTCGCAGATCGACAGGATCGCCTGCCGGTAGAGCGTGATCCGGTCCGGCAGCATGCCGCCGTAGTCGTGGCCGCGCTCGGTCAGCGCGACCCCCTCGTACAGGCCGAGGAGGTCGGGCTCGGCCGGGTCGGCCTCCTCGACCAGGACGACCACGTTGTCCATCAGCCGGGTCAGCTGCGGCGGCACCTCGTCCAGGGCGTCGCCGACCAGCTCTTCGAACCGTCGCCGGGACACCTCGAACGCCACGGTGCACAGGAAAGCAGAACGGGGCGGGACCCGGCGACCGGGTCCCGCCCCGTTGCGAGGGGAAGTGCGGTGTTACTTGCGGAAGGTGCCCGCGGCCTTGAACCTGTGGTCGGAGAAGACCGAGGCCGCGCCCTTCGCCCCGAGCCAGCTCAGGCCCTCGGTGAGCACGTCCCGCATGTCGGTCGTGCCGCGGGTCTCGTTGTCCGGACCGGAGGTGCCGATGATCGGGTCGCCGCCGCGGACCCCGCCGGTCGAGCCGCCGCCGAGGACCATCATGCCCATCGCGTGACCGTGGTCGGTGCCCACGCCGCCGTTCTGGTTGACGGTCCGGCCGAACTCCGTCGTCGTGAGCAGCGAGACGTACGGCCGCAGGTCCGTGCCGATGTCCTGGAAGAACGCGGTGAGCGCCCCGTTGGCCTCGGTCGCGTGGTCGTGCAGCTGGCCCTTGGAGTTGGTGTGCGTGTCGAACCCGCCCATGTCGATGTTGACGAAGCGGAGCCCGACCCGGGCCTTGACGAGCTGGGCCGCGGTCTTGAACGCCTGGGCCAGGCCGGTCTGCGGGTACTCGACCGCCGGCTTGTACTCGGTCTTGGTCAGCCCGCTGACCGTCTTGATCGCGCTGAGCGTCTCCAGCGCGGTCTGCGCGACCGGGTCCTTGTACTGCGCGTAGAACCGCTGCAGCACCGCCGCCGACTTGGCCTTGACCTCGTCGCCGCCGTTGAGGCCGAAGGACTCGATCCGGTCCAGGGTCAGCGCCCCGGACCCGTCCAGCGACTTGGGCAGCGTGCCGCCGACCATGACCGCGGAGAGCACGGCCGGGTTCGGCAGCAGCTTCAGCGCCCGCGCGGCCCAGCCGTCCGAGGACGGCGTGGCGAGGCCGCCCTCGAGCAGGTCGGTCGCCTGGAAGTGGCTGTGCGTGGGGTCCTGCGAGTCGGCCGCCGGCACGTAGCCGAAACCGTTGGGGCCCAGGGCGTTGTAGAGCGGGCGGAACTCGTTGAGCGCACCCACTCCGCGGCTCATCGCGAACGCGGTCTGGGCGGTCTCGGCGATGTTCGGCCGGGCCTTCGCGTACGTCGGGTTGCCCAGCAGCGGGAACCAGGTGTGCTGGTCGAGGCCGCCCCGCCAGCACAGGTTGATCAGCACCCGCTCGATCGGCTGCACCGGCGCGGCGAAGGAGTACCGAGCGGTCAGCGGCTGCACGGACAGCGCCGCCGCGAACGCGGTCGAGCCCTGCAGCACCCGGCGCCGGGTGAAGCCCTTCTTGAACGGCTCGGCGAACTCGACCGTCTCGCCGCACTCGCACTGGTGGTGCAGACCCTCCGGTCTGTCCTCGTGCGGGATGGGGCCCTCTCCGAGGGCCTTCTTCTTCGTCATGGAGATGAAGCCCCTCAGGTGTAGTTCAGGTGCGGCACGGACAACACCGAGCGCACGAGCGTGACCGGGTCCTGGACCTGGCTCGCCGGCGTCGTCGGCGCGCTGCCGATGGACTGGTGCAGGGCCGCGGTGAACCCGGGCTGCAGCTGCTGCCCGACGAGCCGCACCTGCAGGTTGGCCACCATCTGCGCCTGCGTGCTCGGCCGGCTGGCCAGCGCCGTCGCGCTCGGGACCTTGATGCCCTTCCAGAACCCGCCGGCGGTGATGCCGGCCTGGTTCCAGCGGTCGAGCATGCCCTTGCCGGACAGCCACGCGGCCTGGAAGTCGGGCTGCCCGTCCGGGGTGGCCCGGCCGTGCGGGCCGCCGCCGGACTGCTCGACCTGGTAGCGCAGGTCCCGGACGCCCTGGAAGGTGCCCTGCTTCTCCGCGATCGCGTCCTGCAGGCCCGAGTTCAGCTCGGCCTGGACCGCCCGCAGCGACGCCGGGATGTATTCCCAGCCGGTGCGGTACTTCTGCCCGACCGACTTCCGGAAGTCCTCGGAGGCGAACAGCATCCGCAGCATCGGCTTGATGTCGGTCCGGGCCCGGGTGAACTCGGCCGCCAGTTTGGCGATCAGCTCGGGCCGCGGGGTGTCGGACACGAAGTGCCGGGCGAACGCGGTCGCGATCGAGCGCGCGGTCGCCGGGTGGTTGGCCAGGAAGCTGATCAGGCTCTCGACGACCTTGACGCCCTGGTCGGGGTCGGTGTTCGGGTGCTTCCAGGTCATCACCCTCAGCGGCCCGCGGAAGCGCATGTCCGGGTCGAACTTCATCGTCAGCGTGTCGTTGTCGACGGTCAGCCCGGTGAGCGCGTACGCCGACTGCACGACGTCCAGGCGGCCGTCGTAGTTCGGCCGGCGGGTGATCGGGTCGAGCGCGCCGACGCTGAACAGCTCCAGCAGCTCGCGGCCGAGGTTCTCGTTGATCGCCGGCAGGCCGTCCTCGCGCTTGGCGTTGCCGTTGGACTGGGGCTGGTCGAGGTACACCAGCATCGCCGGGTGGAAGATCATCGCCTTGAGCATGTCGCTGAACTTGCCGAAGGCGTACCGGCGGACGACCGTGCGGTCGTAGTCGGCGGTCAGCAGCCGGGTCTTCTCCCCGATCGGCACGTGCACGTACGCCGACCAGACGTCGTGCACTTTCTCGAAGAGCTGGTTGGTGCTCCAGACCGACTTGATGATCTTCATCTCGACGAGCTGGTCTTCGGTCGCCATGTAGTCGTGCTTCTGGTCGTCCGGCTTGTCCTGCTCGGCGTCGTACATCTGCTTGAGCTGGGTGGGCGTCCGCTGCAGCAGCGAGTACCGCGCGCCGACCTGCTTGATCAGCGGGTCGGGCTGGACGGTCAGCTGCTTCTCCAGGTACGCCGCGCGGCCCATGGAGCGCAGCTCCTGCAGGGCCGGCGCGCTGACGCCGTACGTCAACCGGCGGGCCCAGTGCAGGTCCGGGTCCAGCGAGAGGATGGTCGGCCGCTGCAGCAGCGCCTTCGGCGTGACCTGCGGCGGCACCGAGGACCGGTAGCCGGTCTTGTCGTACGCCTTCGCGGTCTCCTGCGTGGACGTCGGCGCCGTGATGCCGGCGACGCCGGCGGCCAGTCCGACCGGCTTGGCCGGGGCGCCCTTGGGCAGCGCACCGTCAGTAGCGGAGCCGTTGCCGGAGTCCGGCTTGTTGGCGACGACCGAGACGCCCGCCGTACACGCCGCAGCGGCGCCGGCGACCCCGAGAATCCCGAGGACGTGCCGGCGGGTGAGCGGGCTGTGCCCGCCGTCGCCCCCGGCAACGGGTCTCCACTCGTCGGGGGCAGCGTCGTACGCGTCCCCAGAGTGCCTTCCCATGCGACCACCTTCGTCCGCGCTTGCGCGAGGAGTTAAGTCGCCGTTCCGACCCCCCGTGTGCGCACTCTGGGCCCGGCGGCTTCGAGTGAGCGTGGATCGGCGAGACATCCGTGACCAAACGGGCGCTCCACCGCGAGCGCCGCGCGCAGGGTTCCGAAGGTCACGACAGCCTGTCAACCCTTACAGGCAAGCGTTCACTCGTTCGGAGCACTTACACGGTGGATCTTGCTGACCAAGAGCGACAAGGGCGCAGCGGAGCGCTCGTGCGCTGCTCCCGTACCCTTGGCGGGTGATCGATCTGAGGCAGCTCCGGACCGACCCGGAGCGGGTCCGCGCCTCGCAGCGCATCCGGGGCGAGGACCCCGCGCTGGTGGACGACCTGCTCGCGGCCGACGAGCGGCGGCGATCCGCGGTCTCCGCCGCCGACGCGCTGCGCGCGGAGCAGAAGACGATCTCCAAGCAGGTGCCCCGGGCCTCGGGTGAGCAGCGCGAGGAGCTGCTGCGCCGGGCCAAGGCGCTGGCCGACGACGTGCGCTCGGCCGAGGCCGAGCAGAATGCGGCCGACGAGGTCGTCCGGCTGGCCCACCGCGCGATCCCGAACGTGGTCGCCGACGGGGTGCCGCCCGGCGGCGAGGACGACTCGGTGGTGATCGAGCGGGTCGGCACCGTGCCGGAGTACCCGGAGCCGGTCCGTGACCACGTCGAGATGGCCGAGCTGCACCACGCGATCGACATCGGGCGCGGGGCGAAGGTCTCCGGCGCCCGGTTCTACTTCCTCACCGGCATCGGCGCCCAGCTGGAGCTGGCCCTGGTCAACCTGGCCATGGCCAAGGCCGCCGAGCACGGGCTGACCCAGATGATCGTGCCGGCGCTGGTCAAGCCGGAGGCGATGGAGGGCACCGGCTTCCTCGGCGCGCACGCGGCCGAGGTCTACAAGGTCGACGCCGACGACCTCTACCTGGTCGGGACGTCGGAGGTGGCGCTGGCGGCGTACCACTCCGAGGAGATCCTGGACCTCTCGGCCGGCCCGCGTCGCTACGCCGGCTTCTCGCCCTGCTTCCGGCGCGAGGCCGGGTCGTACGGGAAGGACACCCGCGGCGTCTTCCGGGTGCACTGGTTCGACAAGGTCGAGATGTTCTCCTTCTGCAAGCCGGAGGAGGCCGAGGCCGAGCACCAGCGGCTGCTGGGCTGGGAGAAGGAGTTCCTGTCGTCGCTGGAGCTGCCGTTCCAGGTGCTCGACATCGCGGCCGGCGACCTCGGCTCCAGCGCCGCCCGCAAGTACGACTGCGAGGCCTGGTTCCCGTCCCAGCGGCGCTACCGGGAGCTGACCTCGACCTCGAACTGCGGGACGTTCCAGGCCCGCCGGCTCAACATCCGCTGTCGCGACGAGGCCGGCAAGACTCAGCCGGCCGCGACGCTGAACGGCACGCTCTGCGCGGTCACCCGGACCATCGCCTGTCTGCTGGAGGTGCACCAGCAGCCGGACGGGTCGATCCGGGTGCCGGCCGCGCTGCAGCCGTGGCTGGGTGGCCGGGAGGTGCTGGAGCCGACGCGGTGACGTACCGGATGGCCGCGACCGACCTCGACGGCACGCTGATCCGGACCGACGGCACGGTCTCCCAGCGGACCTGCGACGCGATGCACGCGGCCGAGGCCGCCGGCATCGTGCTGGCGCTGGTCACCGGCCGGCCGCCGCGCTGGATGGCGCCGGTGGCGGAGGCGACCGGGCACGCCGGCGTCGCCGTCTGCGCCAACGGCGCCCTGCTCTACGACCTGCACACGGAGACCGTGCTGGACTCCTCGCTGCTCGACGTCGAGTCCCAGCACCGCGTCGTGGCAGCCCTGCGGTCGGTCGCCCCCGGCCTCAGCTTCGCCGCCGAGTACGCGCCGGGCTTCGGGCACGAGGCCGGCTACCGGCACGGCTGGGACCTCGGGCTGACCGACGTCCGGGTCGGGCCGGCCGAGGAGATCCTGGACCGGCCGGTGGCCAAGCTGCTGGCCCGGCACCGCACGATGTCCGCCGACGAGCTGCTCGCGCTGGCGGTCGAGGTGCTCGGCGGCTCGGTCGCGGTCACCTCGTCCTCGCGTGAGGCGCTGCTGGAGATCTCGGCCGCCGGGGTGACCAAGGCGTCCGCGCTGGCCGCGCTGGCCGGGCGGCAGGGGATCAGCCCGGCCGAGGTGGTCGCGTTCGGCGACATGCCCAACGACCTGCCGATGCTGGCCTGGGCCGGGCGGGCGGTCGCGGTCGCCAACGCCCACCCCGAGGTGCTGGCGCTGGCCGACGAGATCACCGCGAGCAACGACGAGGACGGGGTCGCGCTGGTGCTGGAGCGGCTGGCCGGGAGCAGCTGAGCGTCCTGCCGCGTTGGGCGGGTATGCGGCGGTGGGCGGTCGGGGCGGTGCTGCTGCTCGCCCTCACCGGCTGCACCTCCGCGGTGGCCGGTCGCGGGACCGCCGCACCGGCCGCCCTCTGCCCGGCCGCCGGGGCGGACCCGGCCGCGGTGGTGGCCTGCATCGTCGGGGACCTCAACCGGTCCTGGTCGGCCCGCATCGGCAAGACGATCGGGGTGCGGGTCACGGTCGACCCGGCACCGGCATCAGTGAACCGGAACTGCCGGTCGTTCCTCGCGTTCGGCACGGCGTTCTACTGCCCGCTGGACGGGCGGGCGTACGTCACCGCCACCTCGGTGAGCCAGAACCGGGCGGCCTTCGGTGACCGGCTGCCGTACGCGTTGGCGGCGGTCGTGGCGCACGAGGCCGGGCATCAGGTCCAGTTCGCAGTCAGGCAGCCGGAGCTCGACGGTGACGGCGACGCGGCCAGCCGGGCGGTCGAGCAGCAGGCGGACTGCCTGGCCGGGTCCTGGGCGTACGGCGCGGCCCGGCGGGGGCTGCTCGACCCGGCCGCCTTCGCCGCCGTGTACGCCAAGGAGATGCAGCTGGTCAGCGCGCTGACGCCGCCGCCGGGGGCCGGGCTGGACGACTACGACGAGGTCGCCACCCACGGCACCCCGGCCGAGCGCGTGGCCGCCTTCACCAAGGGCGACACAGCCGCCGACCCCAGGACCGCCTGCGGACTCGCCTGACCGCGGCGGCCGGCGGCGGCCGGCCGCGGTCCGCGGCGGCCCGGGATCCGGCTAGAGGTACTGGCCCGTTCCGGTGCCGGTCTGGCCCGGCTGCGGGGGCAGGCCAGGGATCCCCGGCATCTGCTGCGGCCCCGGCGCCCCGCCCGGCAGCGCCCGCCGCCGCATCTCCTGCAGCTGCACCTGGGCCGCCATCTGCTGCGCGAACAGCGCGGTCTGGATGCCGTGGAACAGCCCCTCCAGCCAGCCGACCAGCTGGGCCTGGGCGATCCGCAGCTCGGCGTCCGACGGCGTCTTGGAGTCCTCGAACGGCAGCGTCAGCCGGTCCAGCTCCTCGCGCAGGTCCGGGGACAACCCGTCCTCCAGCTCCTTGATCGAGGTCTGGTGGATCTCCCGGAGCCGGGCCCGGCTGGCCTCGTCCAAGGGCGCGGCCCGGACCTCCTCCAGCAGCTGCTTGATCATCGACCCGATCCGCATGACCTTCGCGGGCTGCGCGATCTGGCCGGTCGGGTCCACGCCCTCGCCGTCGGCGCCCTCGACCACGGCGTCGGCCGGCATCTCCATCTCACCCATCGGCTGGCCGTCCGGTCCGACGACCACGACGCGGTGCTGCTGCTGTGGCTCGCTCATATCCCCATCCTTCCCCACTCGGCCTAGTCCTGGTCACCCGGACAAGGGGTGTGCCCACATGAGCGCCCAGGTCTCGTAGGGTTGGCGCATGCCCTTCGACGTGGCCCGCGTCCGCGGCCTCTTCCCGACGCTGGGCGACGGGTACATCCACCTCGACGGGCCGGCCGGGACGCTCATCCCGGAGAGCGTGGCCCGGGCGGTCTCGGCGGCCCTGCGGGTTCCGCTGTCCAACCGGCACGGTCCGTTCCCGTCCTCGGCCCGGGCCGACGCGCTCGTCGACGCGGCCCGGCGGGCCTTCGCCGACCTGGTCGGCGGCGAGCCCGACGGGGTCGTGCTCGGCCCCAACATGACCACGATCACGTACGGGATGGCTCGCGCGCTGGCCAAGACCTGGAAGGTCGGCGACGAGATCGTGGTCAGCCGGCTCGACCACGACGCCAACGTCAGGCCCTGGATCGCGGCGGCCAAGTCGGCCGGCGCGATCGTGCGCTGGGCCGAGGTCGACATCGAGACCTGTGAGCTGCCCGAGTGGCAGTACGACGAGCTGATCACCCGGCGGACCCGGCTGGTCGCGGTGACCGCGGCCAGCAACGCGGTCGGCACCCGGCCGGACGTGAAGAAGATCGCCGAGCGGGCGCACCGGGTCGGCGCGCTGGTCTACGTCGACGGCGTGCACGCGACCGCGCACGGGCCGGTCGACATGGCCGGCGTCGGGGCCGACTTCTGGGCCACCAGCGCGTACAAGTGGGGCGGCCCGCACATGTCCGCGGTGATCGGGACGCCGGCCGTGCTGGAGACGCTGGCCCCGGACAAGCTGGTGCCGTCGCCGGACTCCGTGCCGGACCGGTTCGAGACCGGGACGCCGGCGTTCGAGCTGATGGCCGGGGCGGTCGCGGCCGTCGACCACCTGGCCGGGCTGGACGACACCGCCACCGGCGGCCGCCGGGACCGGGTGCTGGCCTCGCTGGCCGCGGTCCAGCGCTACGAGGCCACGGTCTTCTCCCGGCTCGAGAACGGGCTGCGCAGCCTCCTGCACGTGTACGTGCTGGGCTCGGCCGGCAGCCGGGCCCCGACCGTCTCGTTCTCGGTCGAGGGCTGGAAGCCGCGGGCGGTGACCGAAGAGCTGGCCCGGCGCGGGATCTGCGCCTGGGACGGCGACTACTACGCGTACGAGCTGATGGAGAGCCTGGGCGTCGGCGAGCTCGGCGGGGCGGTCCGCGTCGGCCTCGTGCACTACAACACCGCCCACGAGGTCGACCGCCTGCTGGACGCGCTCGCCGAGCTGCGCTAGCGCGTCTCTCCCCGCCATCTGGCGGCGCGGATCGGCGCCCGGGCGAGGACCGGCCGCGTTGGCGACGCCGACCGATACGACCCCGGTATCGACCGCCTTCGCCGCCTTGCCGGACGCCGCCCGCATCCACCGACGGCGGGAGAGGCGCGCTAGACCGCCAGCACGACCTTGCCGATGTGGTGGCCGGACTCGACCACCCGGTGCGCCTCGGCCGCGTCCCGCATCGGGACGACCCGGTCGACGACCGGCCGGATCGCGCCGGCCTCGACCATCGGCCAGACGACCTCCAGGACCCGGGCGACGATCGCGGCCTTCTCCGCCGCCGGCCGGGCCCGCAGCGTGGTGGCGATGATCGACGCGCGCTTGCGCATGAGCGAGTTGAGGTCGAACTCGGTCCTGGTGCCGCCCTGCATGCCGATCACCGCGAGCCGCCCGTTGGGCGCGAGCGCGTCGATGTTCCGGGCCAGGTACGGCGCGCCGACCATGTCGAGGATGACGTCCGCGCCGGGGCCGGTCTCGTCCTTGACCCGCTGGACGAAGTCCTCGGTCTTGTAGTTGATCGCGACGTCCGCGCCGAGCTCCCGGCAGCGGGCCAGCTTCTCGGCCGTCCCGGCGGTGCAGAGCACCCGCGCGCCGAGGGCGACTCCGAGCTGAATCGCGTGCGTACCGATGCCGGAGGAGCCGCCGTGCACGAGGAACGTGTCGCCCTTGGTCAGCCGGGCGAGGTCGCCGACCGTGGACCAGACCGTGCAGGCCACCTCGGGCAGCGCGGCGGCGTCGGTGGCGGCGAACCCGGCCGGGACCGGCAGCAGCTGGCCGGCCGGAACGGCGACCTTGGTCGCGTACCCACCGCCGGAGAGCAGCGCGCAGACCTCGTCGCCGACCCGCCAGCCGGTCACGCCGTCGCCGAGCGCGGCGATCCGCCCGGCGCACTCCAGCCCCGGGTACGGCGGGGCGCCCGGCGGTGGCGGGTACTGCCCCTGCCGCTGCATGAGGTCGGCCCGGTTCACCGCGCTCGCGGCGACGTCCACCAGCACCTCACCCGGGCCCAGGACCGGGTCCGGGACCTCCGCCCAGGTCAGCACCTCGGGGCCACCGCTGCGCGGGATCGTGATCGCGTCCACGCCCCCACCCTAGAGACGTTGACAGCCCGGCACGTCAGTGAATAGCGTTTACTGATCCGAACGGCAGCAACACAAGGAGGACGCCATGCCGGTACGAGCCTCGGACGCCGATCGCGAGCGGACCGCCGCCATCCTGCGGGGGGCCGCCGGTCAGGGCCTGCTGACGCTCGACGAGGTGGACGAGCGGCTGGTCGCGGTCTACGCGGCCGTCCACGTCACCGACCTCGCCCCGGTCACCGCCGACCTGCCCGAGGGCGGGCGCCGGCTCGCCCCGGTCGACCTGCGAGCTCGCTCCCGCGCCCGCGCGATCGCCCGCGCGCACCTGCTCGGGTACGTCGCGGTGGTCCTGCTCATGGTCGGGATCTGGGTCGCGACCGGGGCCGACTACTACTTCTGGCCCGTCTGGCCGGCGGTCGGCATGCTGCCCGCGGTCGTCTCGCATCTCGCCGCGGCGCGCTGGGCCGGCGACCCGTCCCGGGCCTGGGCACCGCGCATCCCCGGCGGCTGCGGCGCCAAGGCCCTCGACCAGACCCGCCACCGCCTCGCCGCGTGAGCCGGGTTCCGCCCGGCGCGGCCTGGTCTGCCGATACGCCGAACCTGCCGTCCGGGCGCCACCGG